>JACOVM010000034.1 GCA_016177345.1 Candidatus Woesearchaeota archaeon
CAATTCCCAAAGAAAAATCTTTATTCTTGGTCTACCTAATTAGCTAACCAACAATATCCCCCAAATCCCCTCAACAATATTTATAAAGACATGGCACTGAATCGTTTATTGTTATCATATTGTTATGTTATCATATTGTTATTATTCAGCTAGTGCTGTTCATAAAAATGTTCATAAAAATTTGTAAAAGAGGCCTTTATGTCCTTCCTTTCCTTTGACAACCCTGTAGGCGTTTACGCTTTTGGTAGCGTTGCCTTTCTCATTTTATTGTATCTCATCCGGCCGAAGCTGAAGGATGTCAAAATACCATCGATCATGTTCTTAATGAAGGACGAGGATAAAGCAAGAAAAAGCACGTTTTTCAAGCGCTTTATTTCGTCCTTGCTGTTTTTTCTTCAGCTCCTCATGCTAGCGCTGCTGTCCTTTGCCGTTCTTGCCCCGGTAATTCAGATGGAGTATGATTCGACTGCGGAAAACACGGTTATTGTATTAGACATTTCTGCCTCGATGAAAACAGAGAAAGGCACGTCAACACGGTTTGCTGAGGCATTGAATGTTGCAATAGATAATGCTCGCGGACGTACTAGTATCATTCTTGCAGAGAATCGTCCGCTCATCTTGCTGGAGGGCGGTTCTGAATCGAAAGCAAAAGAAACCCTTCAGCGCCTCAAGCCAAAAGACACGAGATCAAACATCGGGGATGCAATTCTCCTCGCTGGAGAGCTGCTCAAGTCTAACGATGGAAGAGTGCTTGTCGTGAGCGACTTTCTTATGACAGAAGGGACTGATCCAGAGATAGCAAAGAAGGTGTTGGAGCAGCGTGGCATTACGGTTGATTTTGTCCGCGTCCATAATAAGGCAGAAAATATTGGCTTTATCGATGTAGATCTTGGGATGAGAGAAACCAAAGTGATCATCAAAAACTTTTATGATGAAGACAAAGATGTCAGTGTTGAAGTGAGGAATGAGGGTGGCTATGCTGAAACGTTTCACAAAACAGTTCTTGCCAGATCGGTTGAGCCTATTGTCTTTCCGACCATGGCTGGGGCAACTCGTGTTCAGCTTCTTTCAGAAGATGACCTCTCATCTGATGACGTAGTATATCTCACTAACCCTCTTTCGTCGTCAACACGTGCTCTTCTTATCTCTAATGAGCCGAATGTATTTATCAAGAATGCGCTTGAGGCAGGTACCATTGCTGTCGATGTTGCTTCCCCCCCTGTTGTTCCAGACGTCGAAGGTTTTGACTTGGTCATTCTCGATCGGTTTGAGAAGAACAAGCTTCTTCCCGGTACAATGGATGACATTTATGAGTATGTCCAGAAAGGAGGTGCTCTTGTCATCGTTGCCCAAAATAAGAGTATGAGCATAGACTATCTTGGCATGCTTCCCGTGAACCTTTTAGAAAAGGGAAGCTCCACTACGGTCAGCAAGAGCGTTGACAACCAGTTTACCAAGGATGTGGATTTTGGCGAGGTGGAGGAGTATTATCACGCAGAGCAGCTTCCGCAAGCTGTTGTCATCGCTCGCGCAGCTGACGAGTCTCCAGTTATCGCGTATCACGAGGTTGGCGATGGCCGCGTCTTGTATTATGGGATCCTTGATGACGTGGCTAGTTTTAAGAGCTCTCCAGCATACCCTATCTTTTGGAATAGCGTTGCCAGCTTTTTGATGGGCATTGAAAATATGAATGACTACAACCATCACACTGGCAGTGTTCTCGCATTTGAGAATGAGCGCGTGATTGAGACGCCGAGCGGAAAGGTCACTACTGCTTTGCTCGTCATGGACGAGGCCGGCTCGTACGTGATTCGCGGCCAGGTGAATACTGCAAACCTGCTGAGCGATGCTGAATCTGACATTTCACGATCTCCCCAGATAGAAACGACAGCGAGCAAGGACTACAAGCCGGTGGCTGTTCCGAGGACGAAGGACGTGAGTATTTCAACGTACCTCGCCATTATTGCTCTTGTTCTTCTCTTCGTTGAACTTGTATATATCAAGTATCGAGGTGACGTGTGATGGCATCTTCTTTTGTGGTAGATGCCATCCGGGCAGCCAATGAGGCTGTGTCAAACATGATTCCGTTGAAGCGTCCTGCTCTTCTTCTCCTGATCATTCCTGCTTTTTTTGTGCTCTTGTTTGTTATTAGGAAGAATTTTATCAAATTTTCCAGCAGGGAGGAAAGGCTTGCTTACCTTCAAGATAATCGGGCTCTTCGATTTTTTATCTTCCTCACGAGGTTCCTTATTGTCAGCCTGCTCATTATCACCATTGCGACGCCTTTTGTGGTAAAGGAAAAAGAGGTTCAGGGAGAGCTATCCATCACCCTTCTCTCCGATAGCTCAAATTCGATGAAGCTCTTCGAGCAAGGCCTTGGAGAGAAGCTGCAAAAGCAGCTCGAGAGCCACATTCCAACCAAGCTTGTGGAGATTGCATCTGGTGATGTTTCTTCACTTGGTGACGCTATTCTTGCCAGTCTTGATCGCGACGCTAGTGTTCTCCTTATTTCTGATGGAAACAATAATGTCGGAAAGGACCTTGGCGACGTGCTCGTTCTCGCCTCGCAATTGAATACGACGATCAATGCCATTACCCTCGAGCCACTCTACGGAGATACGGCTGTATTTGTTGAAGGGCCATCTACATCCATTGTTGGAAGCGATGTTACCCTTACTGCTTTTGTTGAACAGGCGGGCATTCCTCAAGAGTATGATCTCACCATAGAAATTGATGGCATTCCTGTTCTTCAAGAGTCGTCATCTGGCATTGATCGATTTGACGTGACAACTACCTTATCGGAGGGATATCACCAGGTTGTTGCCACCATTTCTGGCAATGACTATTTTGAGGAAAATAACGTGTTCTTCAAAACCATCCATATTATTCCAAAGCCGCATATTGCTTTCGTGTCATTGCAGCCATCCCCCTTAATCTCCGAGCTCTCGAAGCTGTACGAAATAACTGCTGTTGACAGCCTTCCATTATCGTTATCTGACTACACTGCAGTTGCTCTGAATAATCTTCCAGCAGCGTTTTTTTCATCAGAAGACACGATAAGGCTGACGGACTTTGTTGTCGATGCTGGCGGCTTGTTTGTTATTGGCGGAAAGGAGGCATATGATCTTGGCGGCTATCCTAATTCCTTGTTTGAGACGCTTCTTCCCGCAAAGTCAGGCCAGGGGGAGAAGCTGCCTGATGATAAGGCCGCGCTTGTCCTTGTCATTGACATTTCTGGCAGCACTGGTGGAAGCGTGAGCGGCCTCGGCGGAGCCTCAAAAGTGGACATGGAAAAAGCCCTCGCCATTCGCATTCTTGAAGAGGATGTCAAGCCAAATGATCTTGTTGGCGTTGTTGCCTTTAACTCGGAAGCCTTTGTCATTTCCCCACTTTCTTCATTGGACGCAAAGAAGGCAGACGTTATTGACATGATCTCTAGGCTCCAAGACGGTGGAGGAACACAAATAGATAAGGGGATCAAGGCTGCTGAAGAGCTGCTCCGGAACGTGGAGGGAAGCAAGAACATCATTCTCGTTTCTGACGGTGTTACCATGAATGAGGATGATGCCATCTCAAGAATTTATGGCGCGACGATCGGGGGAATAAAAACATACACGGTTGGCGTCGGCGATAATACTGATAAAGACTTTATGATCGGTGCCGCTCAGCGTGGTGGCGGCATTTACTTTCAGCCAGAAACGTCTCAGCACTTGAAGCTGATTTTTGGCGAGCCAGAAGATGACCCGATGAAAAAGGATCTTATCATCATTGACGAGAACCATTTCATCACCCGTGGGCTCACCCTAGAGGGAGCGCTTACCGGCTATAATCAGGTTGTTCCAAAAGCAAGCGCCTCAAATTTGATCACTACAGGAAATGGCAACCCTGTTTTGGTAACCTGGCGGTTTGGCCTTGGCCGTGTTGCGTCGTTGGCGACAGATGATGGAAACGCGTGGGGCAGCACCCTTATTTCATCACAAAACTCAAAGCTTTTTTCCAGGATCGTCAATTGGGTTATTGGAGACCCTGCAAAAGACAAGTCTAAAACAGTTCTTGCAGAGGACGGCTTCCTTGGCGAGCCGCTTGAAGTCTTCTTCCGCTCTTCTTCTCAGCCAACCTCGAGCCAGATTGAATTTTCAAAGATTGATAAAGACTTATACCGGGGAGTCTTTACTCCAGCGCAGGTTGGCTTCTCTAGTGTTCTTGATGCTACCGTTGCGGTGAATTACAAAAAAGAGTATATGCACGTTGGCGTTAACCCGAAGCTCTCCACGCTTGTTCGCTTAACTGGAGGGGAGATGTTTGACAAGGATGACATCAATGGCATCGTCGAGCGCGTCCAGTCAGCAGCGAAAAGAAAAGAAACCAGAGAAATTCCATTCCAATGGCCATTCCTTGCTGCCGCCCTCATTCTCTTTTTGTTTGATATCTTTGTGAGGAAGTTAGCGGAACATAGAAGGTGATCCTGGAAGGTGTTGGGGGGGGGGGGGGGTGACTGGCTTAGCTTGCTGTTATTTTTGTTTCTACAATGGTAAGCCTGGTCTTGACATTAGTTAGTCTCTGTTCCATCATTGCCACTTTTTCGTTGAGTTGAAGGAATTTCTGAAAAAATGCGCCTGCACCAAAGACAGCGCTGACCAGCGGCCACATTTTAATGACGTCAGGAGTGTTAATGATCCCAAACGACTTTAATAAAGCCCAGATAAGAATGGAGAGTAGCGAAGCCCACACGATTGCTGTGTAAACATCAAATGTTTTTTTCATGGTGTGATAACGTGAAATCGCCTTAATAAATGTTTGCCACAAAAATATGAAATATTTCCGGTCTTATTAGTGGCCTGTTCAGGCTGGCTGCCACTTTTTTTGATAAACAGCTCTTTTTCTGAAAAAATAACGGATATTATAGAGATGGTATAACAACTCATCTGTTAAGGTCGTCTGTTTAGATACGCTCAAAAAAGATAGTCCCCCTTTAGGGGGTGGATTATCTTTTATGACACAACAAATGATCCATAATAAATTTAAATACCTCCTACAAATACCACTGCTGAATAGTTCATAATAACGAATGGTTTCATTATAACTTCAGCTTGTTTTGAACTCTTCACGGCTCTGTCCCGAGAGTCTTAAAAGCCAAAAAAAGAGGTTGTGGCAAGCTAGCCTACCATAGACCTCGGTGCGGATGGTTCGTGCAGTCTTAGAGCTTA
>JACOVM010000028.1 GCA_016177345.1 Candidatus Woesearchaeota archaeon
TCCATTCGCTCCCTTGCTATTTGATAAAATTGATATTACTCTCGGTCGCTACAGTCGAATCAGCAAACAGGAGTTTACAGGAATTTTATTCAGCTCGTAAAATTCAAAATGTCATTTTTAGGCAAAACTTACTCTAAAGAATAATAACAATCCCGTCACGCCCTGCGGGCGGACGGGAACGGGTTGCTGTGGCGCAAACGCAACAAAACTCGCATCTCTTCTGTTTTAGCTTCACATTTATGGTTATGGATACTGAAGGCGAGTTTTGCGTGGACCCCTCCCTGCTGTACATCCGCAGCACAATGGCACGATTCCAGGGACCAGCACAAAACTTTGAACTGTCATAACTATTTTGGGGGCTCCGAACGTAGTGAGGAGCCTCCCCCTACACGACAATGCAGTTGTGCTAATGGATAAATTTTCTTAAAAAGCAATGACTTTTCAACCCGATACAGCAGTATAGTTATGCAAATAAGTGTTGAAAAGTCATTTCATTTGATGATTTTTGCGTTTCCACCGGTTCAACACTTACTTTTTCTTTTGGAACAATGACTTTGCAAATTCCTTTTGTGACAACGTTTAGCGAGGTTAGTCATGGAAAACCACTTATTCTCAAAGATGATTATGGCAGAGTGGAGGTTGCCTTGAATCAAGGGTCATTCGCTAAAATGCATCCTGTCCATATTGGTGATGATGTTGTTCTTAGAAAAAATACGTTGGCATAATACTTTGGCATAAGTGCTTTATTGCAGGGTATACATGCTTTATTGCGATAAGTGTGTTATTGCATAAAATGCTTACTCAAGCGTAGGGCTTGATTCTGGTAATGGCTTCCCTCTTCGCCATACACCTTGTCCGGAATGTCTAGCATCTGCTCAAATACCATTTTGACAAAGATCTGGCCATCAATAATTTCCATGGGCATGTCCCTCATTCTTACTTCAAGAACTGCATGGCTTCCGGAAATTTCTCCCTGTCGCCCATACCCGAAGCCAGGGTCAAAGAAGCCAGCGTAGTGGCTTCTGAACTCGCCAATGCCAGAGTGAAACTCCACCATTTCTGCTGCAAGCGTTGTCGGAATCCTGATCTTTTCCTTCGATTTTAAGATGTAGAAAAAGTCAGGATCAAGAATAAGCTTCTTATTCATCGGCCGCAGGATTGGATCCCAAAATTCTTTCGCATCATAATGCCCTTTTTTTGTGGTATTGATCGGCTTGGAATTCTTTTTTGAGCGATACCCAATAATATCTTCGTCAAAATCAACAGTTAAAAAAAGCCCATCCTCATCAATAAGCGCCTGGCCAATAGGCAAGGGGGCATCACGCTTGTCATACAGTAATTGATGCTTCGTGTACTCGTCTCGAAGATGTTTTTCTTGAAGGCGGAATCCGCTTCCCTGAAAAAATCTGATCTGGCAGAGCGAAATTCCCTCTTTCACAATAAGGTCAAATGACATGGGGTACACCACAAGATAGAGCTTGCCATGATATCCATCGCTGATGTTGTCAAAATTCTTGCAATGATCGGTAATGACTCGAGTAAACGTGTCAATTCTTCCCGTTGATGACTTTGGATTGCATCGCGCCTTCATGCCTGGGGGAAGGGCAAGCTGTTCTTGGAGCTCAAACACGTACGTCTTTCTCGCTTCGAGAAATGCCTCATGCTTAAGAGAAAATTTATAGTAGTCCTTGGCGAACTGGTCAAGCTTTTCCTGCACTGCCCCCCCTTTGCTCAGGAGAAAGCTTGCGGGGACACGATACGCAACAGCACCAAGGCGAAGGTCGCAGCTGGACGGCTGGATCTGTTCCTGCTGGATAGGTGTTGGAGAAAAGAGCTGTTGTTTCGCAATCATGTCTCTAATATGTTGAGAGGATAAAACACCGGTCATGATGGCGTGGCAGCTGTCCACCTATATATTGTTTGTTGGTTTGTATTGCCCAGGAAGATTTATATACATCCTTTTTCTTTTATGATCCTATGCCAACATTCACCATCATTGTAGAAGAAGGAGAAGATGGTTACCTTATATCGGAAGTTCTTGGGCTTCAAGGCTGCCGCACCCAAGCAAAAACATATGATGAGCTTATCAAACGAACAAAAGAGGTGATTCATCTTCATTTGAAATGTAAAAAGCCAGCTGAAGAGCCACCAAAATTTGTAAGCCTCCAACACCTCGAAGTTGAGGCCTAATGCCAAAGCTTCCCTTATTGAACGCTCGTGAACTTTCCAGAATTCTTGAAAGGCTTGGATTCCAATTGATTCGGCAAGAAGGAAGCCATATGTTTTATGGGCACCCTGATGGGAGAACGACGATCATTCCGAATCATGGCGGTGAAGACATAGATCGAGGCTTGCTGAATAAGATTGTCAAGCATGACCTGAAGATGGAACGTGAAGAATTTCTGCGATATGTTTAGGCTTTAAAATAGTCAAGCATATCACTCTGTGAACTTCATGCTCTGGAGACGATGCCGATCTATTGAGAGTTTTGACAATTTTGATAGGGTATTCAAAACCCTCTATAAAATATGCCCTGAGGTCGAAGCTTAAGTTTAAATAAGACTCCAATTTCTCCTCCGGTATGACACCACAATTAAGATCTATCGATGACCTCATGGCAAAACGCTGGGATGCTCTTTCTGAAGAAGAAGCCCCTGTTGTACAATCAATTATGGAAGCCATGTCCTTTCGCAGAGAGCTGGAAGAGCAGAACGTTCCATTAACAATAGGGGTTATCGCTCGGGGGGTAGACCATACATCTCCTTCCAGGTTAGAATTAGACAGCTTCCATGCAGGCGTATTTGCGCTTGAAGCATCTTTAAGGTACCTGACTTGTGGTAAAACATCTTCACTCACGACTGAACAATATGTTGGCCTTCACTCCTTTGCTGTTCGACACCTTCCCAAGGCAGTATGGGATCACTATTTATGGTTCATGCGCTTTAATAAAATTGCCTGTAGCATTGGCCTTCCCGTGGATGACGGAGTTGCTGATTATATGAAACAGAATGATCGGCTCTGGATTCAGGAAGGGGTATTTGGTGATTTTGAACGAGCAAGGGGGGCCAACAAAGATAGCGTAAGAACCGCAGTTGCTGCTGGCTCCTTTTCCAGCCGTGACCTTGGCAGTGGGAAGGTTAAACAGTATCCCACTATCCAACCACATCAAGACGCGCTTCAATTATATGAAGCCCTAACTGGCCTGTTGCCGAGGGAGAAGCAACATTAAGGTGATGGTATTCTTTGTATTAATTTCAAAAGAGAGAACAAGAGCCTTACTTATTCAACTGCCCTTTCTGATTGTTGGATCTTTTGCCACAGTGTAACATAATCCTTTGCGCGAACTATTTTGCGCTCAATTGGCTCATCAAATACTTTCCTGACCATATATTGATCGAGACCGACAGAAAGTGTGCCACCTGCATTGCTCGTTCTGCTTCTGGATTCTGGTGATCGTCTAAAATGCACATCCTCCCCCTCATTGTATCTTATGACACATGCTGGCTTTCTAGAAAGTGGATAACTATAGATCTGTATTTCTCCATAAGGCATTTCATCAGGAAATACATTCCACTGCAATCGCCTGTCTGGAGAAAAGATTATAATAGTGCACCCATACATCACTACCGTTCGACCTTCACGCGGCACAAGAGCATCAACATTTCTTAGGACTAGTGCGCAAAGATCTTCCTTTGGTTTCGCTTGGTTTCTTTGTTGTCTCTTTGCTGGCATATGCGAGGAGAATACCAAGAAGTTTATAAGCCTTAGCATTGCTTTTGCTGTATCTTTTGTTGTATGTAAATATCAATGCTTTCCAGTCGTGAGCAGCTTGTCGAGCTCTTCTTTAAATTCGGTAAGGTCTGCAAAGTCGCGGTAGACAGAAGCAAAGCGAATGTACGCGACCTTGTCAAGCTTTTTGAGGCGCTTCATCACCATCTCTCCAAGCTTTGCGCTAGTAATCTCCGTGCTGTCCATGTCAAGAAGGTCTGCCTCGATTTGAGAGACAAGCTCGTCAATCTTTTCTCCTTCTATGGGGCGCTTTTCACATGCTTTGAGAATTCCTGTCTTGAGCTTTTGCCTATCAAACTGTTCCCGCTTGCCCTCTTTTTTGATGACGGCGAGGTCGACCATCTCAATATGCTCATAAGTGGTAAAGCGCTTCTCACACTTCAGGCATTGCCGCCTTCTTCTCGTAACAGCATCCTGCTCGGTATCTCTCTTGTCGAGAACCTTGGTTTCAGCGTGGGTACAGTACGGGCATTTCATGGCGATTCATTGACAACTAGGTTACTCTTGCTCTATTGTTATTCCTATGTTGTTACTCCTTTTTTGCTGTTTTTCCTTGTTTTCCTAACTGCCAGGTCTTCCAGAGCATGATTCCTGCGCCAAGCACTACAATCAAGCTGATCACTTGGCCCATGGTGAATATGCCGAAGATTGGCTCAAAGCTTGTTTGGTAGTCTTTGAAAAACTCGACCAAAAAGCGCAGGGTTGAATGAGCAGCAAGGAGGCTCCAAAACAAGAAGCCCGGCGGAAGATTCTTGAGGAGGGTAAGCCTCCACATCATAGCAGATACGATGACGTTCTTTACCGCTTCGTACAATTGGGAAGGGTGGCGAAATCCATCATATCCCTGAAACTGGACAGCCCAGGGAACGTTAGTAATGCGGCCAACAATTTCCCCATTGATAAAATTTCCAATTCTGATAAAGATGCTTCCTACTGCGATCGGCAAGGCAATCATGTCTGCTAACGTATAGAAGGGAATGCTCTTTTTTCTGCTGAACCACCACGTTACCAGGATTGCTCCAAGAACAGCGCCGTGGCTTGCCAGGCCTCCTCTCCAGATGTACAAGATTCTGGCAGGGTCAGCAAAATAATAGCCTGCTTGATACACAATCACGTGGAACAATCGCGCGCCGACAATAATGCCAAGGATGAGGAAAAGAAGATATTCTTCGATAACCTCCATACTCATCTCTTTTTCTCGCGCTTGCTTTCGAAGAATCCAGTATCCAAGAAGGATAGCAATCACGAACAGCACGCCATAATAGCGAATTTGCAGCGGGCCTATCCGAAGCAGAACTGGATCGATAGCGTGAATGAACATACACCCTTCTTTTTTTGCTCATTTAAAAATATTCTTCTTTTTGCCAGCTTTCAGTTGAATACGAACCATCTTCGTAATAATTAACTTTATATAGTGGAATACATCCTATAACACATCCCATTGTTCGTGCTATTAAGCAGTTGAGGTGCCTTATGAGAAACACGTTTGCGGTATTGACTCTGGTCAGCGTTATTGCCTTATTAGTTGCGTTATCAGCATGCAGCACGTCGCGTTCTACAGATACAACGGGAGATGATGATAATGGAAATACTCTAACCGGCCAAGCCGGGGGGTATACGATCATCGGTAAAATTGATAAGGTTACTTCAACCGCCGGTGATGCGAAAAGAAGGTGTTTAAAAGCATGCATTAAGAGTGGGCTTGATAGTGCCACTTGTAACGAAAGATGTAAGAATGGCTGAAGTTGAAAGGACCAGTTAATATTTTTTCAATATGACTGCTGCCTTGTATTCTCCGCCCAAGTCCTGATAGAATCAAGAACCTGAACAGTTCGTACAACATCATTCTGATGAAGAATGATAATGTGTTCTGCACCGCAGATGAGCGCGTCCTGAAGAGAAATATTGTTTAGGGCGATTTCGCTGCTGATGGCGGCGAAGGTTTCTGGCAGCGCGTCAGCATCGTCATAGAGGAGACTGATCTCGCCAAGCTCTTTTTTTATCGAGATGGTATAATCTTCAACCAGGCTTTGCGCCATGGCAAGGTTTGACTCATCGATGATCATTTTGATGTGCTGGTTTGATTCCAGCGTTCGTAGTACGTCTCCCTTGGAAAAGTCAATCTTGGTGTAGAGCGCTGCGATTCCAGCGCGTGCCTTTGCCTCTTTTTTGAGCA
>JACOVM010000032.1 GCA_016177345.1 Candidatus Woesearchaeota archaeon
CTTGGACATTTTCTTGCCATCAACAGTAACCCAGCCATTGACGCCAATGCCCTTGGGCCATTTATTTTTGTGAAAGATGGCAGTATGATTGAAGAGGTAAAATGTGAGGTGATTCTGAATCAGGTCTTTTCCGGAATTTCTAAAATCAACCGGGTACCAATACTCGAATTCACGCTTCATCTCATCAGCAAGCGCCTTGTCTATGTTGTTCAGCGCTGGAGCATTCCAGTCCTTGTCCAAAAAGAGGTAGTCAAACAGCGCGTTGTTGATGCTTGATGCATCTATTTTTTTGAGGAGGTGCGTGACCGTGTAAAACGCCATGTAGATGGTGCTGTCAGACAATGATTCGATCAGCCATTTTTCATCCCAGGGAAGCCGCGTGCCCAGCCCTGTTTCTCTCGTGCACGCCCATTGGTGAAGCCAGTCAATAACATAGGTAAACTGCGATCGTGCCTTTTCAGGATACAACACCAGATTGTTGAGGGCATCGTGCGCAAGCTTCTTCCAATGCTCATCGCCATAGTCGATAAACCACTGGTCTTCAACAATCTTGATAATGCATTCAGTCATGCTTCTCGACACAACCCTTCCAGTTAATTGATAATACACGTCGCCGAACTCGCTGGAGAGAATCTCCTGCTTGATGCTGTCTTTGGCGCTTTGCACTGGCTGGCCAGAATAATCCTTTGAAAATCCCTTCTTATACAACGCGTTTAGTTTCCCTTCATAAAATGCTTTCTTGTACAGCACCTCTTTTGCCTTGTCAAGCTTCTCGCGATCATGCTGGCTCTTCACATTAAATTGTGTGAGGGCATCGCGTGCAGGGACTTTTCCGAAGCCGGGAACATCAAGGACAGGAATGGGCTCAATGCCCCTCACCATATTTACGTCCAGCTTGTACTTCTCGCACAGCGCGGTATCTTTTTTAAGGTCATCCAATGCAATGAGGTCATCGGCAGAATCTGATGGAACAGAATGGACAAGCCCTGTTCCAAACTGCTCTTCCACAAAAAATGCAGGAAGCACGAGAACCTTACTGCCGGAGAATTCAAGCACCTTCGCCCCGATCAGTGAGCTGCCATGCACCTCTTCGAGAATTTGAACATGCTTATCCTGTTCTTTCAAGGCCATCGCTACGTTTCGTGAAAGAATCCATTCTTCGGATGTTCCCAATTTTTTCCCTGAATTTCCAGCTGAAGAAACTTTTGCCCTCACATAAGTAATGTCTGGATGAACATAGAGGTTAGTTACTCCAAGAATCGTGTCAGGGCGCAGCGTTGCCGTGACAAGGTAAACCCCATTGTCCATCTTGTGCTTCACGAGAAGAAACTCTTGCGGGATTTCTCCTTCGCCCTCAACACGAGAATGGTCAGGAACAGGACAATTATTTTTTGGATCCCACACGACAGGAAATTTCCCTTTCTTCACATACCCCTTCTCTTTGAGGATGGAAAATTGCCAGCGAATAAACTTGTCGTAGTGCGGATTCAGCTCTGTTGTGTGAAATTCTCTCCTCCAGTCAATAGCAAGCCCAAGCGATTGAAGGTCTTTTTTATACTCCGGTGGAAAATACTCAATCCAATATTCCGGGTTGGCAAACTTTTTGATGTCTTTATCGCTAATGCCGCAGTCTTTCAGAATCTTCAGCTGCTTTTCTTCCTGTTCTCGCACTCGCTGGGCTGCATCAACAATAGGAGAGCCAGTGGCATGCCAGCCTTGGGGAAAAAGAACGTTATATCCTTGAAGCTTTTTGTATCTTGCAAATGCCTCCACGCGCATGATCGTAAATAAGTGGCCGACATGAGGGAGGCCATTCACGTACGGATATGGAAACGTAAGAAAGAACTTCTTTTTCTTATACGGATTTGCATTGGCCTGAAAGACACTGCCATCCTGCCACTTCTTCTGCCACTTCTGCTGGATTTGATGAAGGAATGCCATCATGGCTGAAGGAAGAGAAGGGTATATATAGTTTATGGGAATAGACGACCAACATAAACATGTTTCTTCATGGGACTTTGCAGAACATGCCATTCAAATTCGGGGCGCCGCTGTGCTTAAACATGGTTTAAGTTTATTTTTTCCCCACCTCGCCCAGGCAGGGTGGGGAAAAAATAAAGTTTTCAAAGAAAACCACAGCGGCGCCCCGATCAACGATAAGTTTTCTGTAGAACTAGACAAATATAAGTCAGAAATAAACCTGTTCCTTCTTTATCCCTTTTACTCATCTCATCTCTTTGTACTTCATCAGGAGAAGGGCGATGACAACACCATTGATGATAATGGCCCAAACGACTCCAAAATATCCCTGAGTTGAAACCTGAAAAGAAAGAAGTATCCATCCAAGAATGGACGTGGCAATATACCCAATTACTCCTGCTTTACGCATGTTCCATATTGCTAGCCACACAAAAATGCTGATAATAGTGAGGAGCAGGCTGCTAAGGGTATACCACTGTGGGAAGGACAACCCAAACCATCTGAAAAAAGAAGGGAAGGCTAACAATACCCCGTTCATTACTATGCCCAGACTAATTCCAACCCATGCCAAAATACAAAGAAAAGTGATCAAGACAGGTCTTGTTCCAGACGGCCTTGTTTTAGAAACGTTTTTTACAACACTTTTTGGTTTTCTTAATGAGGTAGTATTCTTCTTTTTCATGTCCTTACCTCAACAGGCTCATCAGCTATAACTTCTGTCCCTATGCCCCTTCCCATCTCAAATGCATAATCTTGGAACGAGGAAAATAACACGTCAGCAAAGGTCTTTGGCTTTTCAAACTTGACAACATCAACTTCCTCTCCGAGCTGCTGCTCAAGGAACACGTTTGCATCATACATTGTGCCAAGCTGGTCGACTAATCCTAAATCTAACGCTTGCCGCCCCGTATAGAACATGCCAGTTGCGAGCTCATTCACTCGCTCTATTGGAATATTTCTGTTCTCGGCAACTGCCTCTTTAAAGATGACATGCATCTCATCCAGTGATGCCTGGAAGAGCATTCTCTCCTCATCAGTCATGTCTCGGAATGGGCTTCCAATATCTTTTAGCCTGCCAGAAACCATTCGGCGATAGCTTATGTTATATTCTTCGATGAGCTCGTCAAATTCAAGAGAAGAAGCAATCACGCCAATCGACCCCGTTATTGAAGCAGGGTGGGCAATGACATGGTCTGCTGATGTTGCAATCCAGTACGCCCCAGACGCTCCTGTTTCGCGAATGACAGCAACGGTTGGCTTTTGTGCTCTCTTCATGGCATCTGCAATCTCTGCAGAGCCAACAGCAGTTCCGCCTGGCGAGTTAATATCAAGAATAATCGCTTTGATCGTTGCCTGCTTTTCTGCCTTCTCGATCAGGCCAACAACATCATCAGATTTTGTTCCCTTGGAAGAAAAGCCAACACTGTCTGTTGCGCTAATCGGCCCATGAATCGCAATGACTGCAACATTCCCGATGCCAATCCCGTCAGCTTCTGTCAGCCCAAAAGCAAAGAGGAAGATGATTCCACAGAAGAGCACCCCACCAAGGGTGAGAATGACAATGAGCCATGTTGGAAATAATGATGTCTTTGACGTAGTACCACCTCACCAAGATTGTTTTGCGCCCCTTGTCTTTATTAATCTATTGTTTGGCGTATCAACTTGTATAGTCTGGCTTGTTCAACGGTATAATTAACTTTATAAATCATCCTCGTTTCCGCACACCTATGCCGAGAAAAGCCTCTGCAAAAGCAGAAAAAGCAGAAAAAACAGGGCCTGATGAAGTAACCACTGCTCCAGCTACGCCTGAACCCAAGCTAAAAGAATCAAAAGCATCAAAGCAGCCAAAACACGCAGGACAAGCATCATCAATCCAGCCCGAAATTAACATCGGCCTCGTTGGCCATGTCGACCACGGCAAAACCACGCTTACCGAACGGCTTTCCGGCAAATTTACTGATACCCATTCTGAAGAATTAAAGAGAGGAATTACCATCCGCCTCGGCTATGCTGATGCTGACATTTACGAATACGAAACTGATGATGGCACGCAGTACACGACAAAGCCAAAAGAAGAACAGCACGCCAAGCTTGCAAGAAAAGTGAGCTTTGTTGATGCTCCAGGGCATGAAAGCCTCATGGCAACCATGCTTTGCGGGGCCATGATTATGGATGGGGCCCTTCTTCTTGTTGCGGCAAATGAAACCTGCCCTCAGCCACAAACCCAAGAACACCTCATGGCATTGGACATTATGGGGCTAAAAAACTTGATCGTTGTTCAAAACAAGATTGACCTGGTAAAGAAAGAAGACGCGCTTAAGAATTATCAGGATATCCAGAATTTTTTGAAGGGAACACGATTCGAGAATGCCCCAATCATCCCCATCTCTGCAAAGCATACGGTAAATGTTGATGCTCTTCTTGCTGCTATCCAAACCTATTTTCCAACACCAGAACGTGACGAGAGCAAGCCCCCCTTGATGTTCGTCGCAAGATCATTTGACATCAACAGGCCAGGTTCTAATCCACTTAACATGACAGGAGGCGTGCTTGGGGGAGCATTAGCTCGAGGTGCACTCCATGTTGGAGACATGATTGAGCTGCGTCCTGGGCGAAAGGTAGAAAAAGGAAATCAAATCATGTATGAGCCGATAACAACAAGAATTGCCAGCTTAAAGACAGGAAATGCCAGTGTTGATACTGTTCGGCCTGGCGGTTCTATTGGTGTTCTCACCTCTCTCGATCCATCCATTGTAAAGTCTGACTCGCTGACGGGAAATATTGTTGGAAAAGCAGGAACGCTTCCCCAAATCCAGTACGAGATAGGCCTGGAAATCCACCTTTTGGATCGTGTTGTCGGGGCAAAGCGCGCTGTGGATGTCGAGCCAATCAAGATGGGAGAGCCGCTCATGTTAAATGTGAATGCTGCTGCAACGATCGGTATTGTCATGAGTCTTGGAAAGAATAGCTGCCAGTGCAAGCTCAAAATTCCAATCTGCGCTGAGAAAGGCTCTCGCGTTACCATTTCCCGCAGAATGGAGAATAGGTTTCGCTTAATAGGATATGGCGTTTTGCAATAATACGGCAATAAGGCAGGCTTAGCTGATTCAATCATTAAGATAATTTGTCCGGAAGATATTCTATTGACAATCACGGCTACGCCGTGAACGACGCCGAATAGGCGCAAACGCATTGCTGTTTCAATTCGAGTCCTTTTTTCTTGCTCCATCAAAGATGAGGAGCAAGAAAAAAGGACTTGATGCCTACTTTGATAGCGTTTGCGCCACTGCTACCCGTTCACGCCCGACCGAAGGTCGTGGCGTGATTGTTTTTAATCCTTGTATTAATCCTCATATTAAATACAAGCTTACTATTTCTATTCACCACTACACCAACTTCTGAAAATGACTCCAATCTCGCTTTCAGAATAAGCTCCTTTGCCCATTTTTGTCTGGCTCTGTTGACGCGCCATCATGGCGCTGAAGAACATATCGCATACTTCCCTTAACTTCCATGAGCGTATAACCAAAATCTGCTAGTGGACGCTCAACCTCTGGTGCCTGTTCCCCTTTTTTTCTCGGATCTCCTAATCTGATGCGGACAAGCGCATCGTGGGGATTAAAGTAAACCAGCTGAATTGGTATTCCTTGATACTGCGCTTGGACATTTCTCGCAAGGTCTTCTCCATTCACCCCCTTATACTTTGTCCTGTCCTGGTCTGTTACAAATCCTACAAGACCAGCCCTTGAACGATAGTGTTTAATAAGATCACTAAGGTCAGTTGGGGCTAGCCTCCCTCGCTGTTTTTTGCCTTTGCTTTTCTGCTGAGCAATCTGAGCCATACTTCCATGGAGAATAATGGGTGTTATTAAAGCTAAGGTAGAGTTAAGGGGAAAGCGACCAATAATTTTATAAACCCATTCTTATCCCACCACTAAAATATAAGTTAATAGTGATAATCGCGTTAATAGCAATAGATGGGTAACGGAGGGGTTGTTATGTATATGCTTATAGTCATTATCATTAGCCTGCTTGCATTGGCATTTGCAGGATTTCTTACCAAGAAGGTGTTAGCAAAAGATGTTGGGCCTGCATCAATGCAGGAGGTTGCTAACGCCATTAAAGTTGGGGCAAACGCCTTCGTTAAGCGGCAATATGTAACGATTGCTATTCTCACGGTAGTTCTTGCCGTGCTTATTTTTGGTGTTTACCTCGCGCTCGGCAAGTTCGGCCTCGGCTGGAGGACGTCTGTCTCGTTCCTCTTCGGGGCTGCAAGCTCGGCATTCGCCGGTATTTTTGGAATGTGGGTTTCAGTTCGTGCCAATATACGAACAGCAGCAGCTGCAACAAAAAGCATGTCGGAAGCATTCCTTGTTTCCTTCCGCAGCGGTGCAGTGTCAGGCATTGTTATTGTTGCACTATCTCTTCTCGGCATTGGCGTGATTTATTCCTTGTTCAGCATTGGGGTAAATGTCAAAGAAGTCCCATTCCTCATTGTAGGGTATGGATTTGGAGCTTCCTTTGTAGCGCTGTTCGCCCAGCTTGGCGGTGGAATTTATACCAAGGCAGCTGACGTCGGCTCTGACCTTGTTGGAAAAGTGGAAAAGGGAATTCCAGAAGACGACCCAAGAAATCCAGCAGTTATCGCAGACCTTGTAGGAGATAACGTTGGAGACTGCGCAGGCCGTGGAGCAGACTTGTTCGAGAGCACTGCAGCAGAAAATATTGGAGCGATGATTCTTGGAGTCGCGCTCTATCCTGTTTTTGGAATAAAGGGGATTATGTTTCCTCTCGTTGTCCGCGCATTTGGCTTGCTGGCCACGATAATTGGCATCATGACCGTGCGGCTCAAGAGCGAGGATGAAAATCCCATGACGGCATTGAACAGGGGATATTATATCACGAGCTTCCTTGCCGCCATCGTCTTTTACATCGCATCAAACTGGCTGCTGGGCAAGCAATACTTCTGGTTCTTCCTTGCTGGACTTGTTGGCATCGTTACAAGTATCTTGATCGTCCTGATCACTGTATATTATACAGAGTCAACATATAGGCCAGTGAGGTCGATTGCAAAAGCATCCATGACAGGCCACGCCACCAATATTATCACTGGATTTGGAGTGGCGTGTGAGGCAACAATATTTCCGGTTATTGTCTTGTCACTGGCACTGCTCGCGTCGTACTCTCTTGGCGTGATGAGCAGGATTCCTCACGGAGGCTTGTATGCAACAGCTGTCGCGACGATGGGAATGCTCGCAACAGCAGGATTTGTTCTCGCCATGGACACGTTCGGCCCAATCACGGATAACGCTGGAGGTATCGCTTCCATGAGCAAGGCTGACGCTAAGGTCAGAAAGAGAACAGACAAGCTCGACGCGGTTGGAAACACGACCAAGGCATTGACGAAGGGATACGCCATCGGAAGCGCTGCGCTTGCCGCATTCCTGCTCTTCTCCGCTTACCTTGATGAAGTGGCAAAATATGCAAACATCAAAAACGTTGTTGTCGACATTTCCAAGGTCGACGTGTTTGTTGGCGCGCTTATTGGAGGAATGCTGATCTTCCTGTTCTCCGCACTTGGAATTAAGGCAGTTGGAAGGACCGCTTCTATTATTGTTGATGCGGTTCGAAAGCAGTGGAAGGAAAAGAAAGGCATCATGAAAGGAACGCAAAAGCCAGACTACGCGCAAGTTGTCGACATTTGTGTAAAGGCATCCTTGAAAAGCATGATCCTTCCCGGCGTGCTGGTTGTTGCCATCACCATCTTTGTTGGCGTCGTGCTAAAATACGAGGCAGCTGCTGCATTCCTGATGGTCGCAACGATCACTGGAATCCTGATGGCACTCCTGTTTAATACTGGTGGTGGGGCCTGGGATAATGCCAAGAAGCTCATTGAAGAAGGAGAGTATGGCGGAAGAGGCTCTGAGGCACACAAGGCAGCAGTCACTGGAGACACGGTCGGCGACCCGTTCAAGGATACGGTCGGGCCGTCACTGCACGTGCTGATTAAGCTGTTGAGCACGATCACGCTTGTGCTCGTGCCACTGTTTTTGTGAGTGGCGTTGAGAGAATGCAAAACAAATTGTTTTCAATTATTTTTTAACTTCTTTTTTTATTTATTTTCTTATTTATCGTAGCTTGTTGCCCGTATTCTCGCCCTAAATGCCTCGTGGACTGGAGAAGGAGAAAGGAAGAGCGTATACGTGCCACTAACACCAATCATGCATTGTTCTTCAAGACGCATCTCAAATGGAACGTTTTGTTGAAGGCAGACCTCTCGGCTTTTTGGCTTCAGAAAAGGAAGGGCATGCCAGAAACGTTTTTCTGAAACAATAGCAGTTGGCCTTTCCTGGTCATCCTCGCC
>JACOVM010000033.1 GCA_016177345.1 Candidatus Woesearchaeota archaeon
AAACAGAACCTTTTTCTTCTTCCATGACTACTGACTTTTCATCAAAATCTCTTGAAGAGCTCAAATCTATAAAAATGACGGTAGGTGTTGAAGAGAAAGCAAAAGTCGAGTACCTTGAAAATGTTGATGTTCGAGGCATTCCACTCTCTGACGTTATCAAATTTGAGGCAAATCCTCGGGAGAATGCAAAATCTGTTATTGTAACTGTAGATACTTCTACTGCACCAGAGCTTAACAAGCCAGCAAGTATTACCCTGTACAATGTAAAGCCAATGAAACAGCCAGTTATTTTGCGTGATGGTGCGCCGTGTGATTCTTGTGAGATCATATTCTATAATGTTGATGGTGGAACGCTTAACTTTGTCACTCCCGGCTTTTCTTCTTTTGAAGCGATAGACGCTTCTGGCCTTGGCCGTGGAACCTTGATCTTGTCTGGCACGAACTACGAATTCTTTGTCAATAGCGCTGGTGATAGGATTGTAGTGGACCAGAATGGGGATGGAACGCTTGATGGAAGCAGTGTTTCGATCAATGTGCTCGGTAATGGAATCCTTGAGTTTGGTAGTGCAGGGTCAACGATAGATGTTACCTTACTTACACTCAAGAGATACCTTGATAATTCTACTGCTCCAGATGAAATGACAACTGTTCGGTTCGGTATTACTGGGGGGGAGGTTGGCATTAGTCTTCCAACAATCAAAACTGCTGATGCTGGTGCTACTGAAGAGGCAATGACAACTTATGGGGCTCATTTTGTTCTAGAAGACAAAACAACACGAAATGACTTAACGATAAACTATCCTGCAGCAGGGCAAAGGAGAGCCGGTGTTATTTTACAAACAGAGAAATAAACATAACATTAAGGCGAATTACTTATCCTACCCTGGATTATTTATTCTACTATGGTTAATCTGACTAGCGTAACCTTAACTTTGTCTTCCTCAGCGCCTTCTTCGTATCAACTGGCCTTTCTTTTTCAGAATGCATTCCAATCCTGGCTGATGATGGGGATTCGCGCAGTGGCTTTCGTGTTGCGCTATAATGAATAGCAATAACTATACCAAGCACAACAAGCCCTGCTATAATGTATAAGAGAAGGTCAATGATGGTATCTGCAAATGTGTACTTATCAACCTCCAACAAGAGCCCTGCATTGAATCCTTGTCCCTCACTAACACCAATATCAATATTTACTCGGTATATTCCATCAGCAACGTCTTTTGTCGGTTCGACAAGAAGGTTGATCGTTCGCTGCTGCTTTGGAGGAATCTCTACTCGTGTTTCTTGTGGGGTGATCCAATCAACAGTATCCTTCAGTCGTATGTTATAGGTTACCGTATCGTTCACATTTGTTATTTTTAATGGTACTATTGTTTTGCCAAGTGGAATCTTAACTGGAGCCTGGCTATCGGTTAAGGAAGCTGGTTCAGCCCTATTGAGGACTTGTCCATCCTGAGAAGCATCAGGTGCATTTGCAAAGTTTGTCACAAGATAGTACCCTCCAAGCCCAATCGCCCCAAGGACAATAAGGCATGCTATGCAGAAGAGAAGAACTTTCCACCACGTTCGCTTTCCTTTTTTTTCCCATGGAAATTCTTTTGTTAGAACAACTTGTTCAGTGTAATCTGGCTGGCGGCGTTTGTTGGTAATGTATTTCTGTCCTTGTTCTTCTTTTTTCTTGTTTTTATCATATTTGACAGGTTGTTGCCGTGCCTCTTCAGCTTCATCGCTTGGAAGATAGCTTTGTTTCTTTTGTCGTTTATTATAAACAGACCACCAGATAAGGATAATGATGGAGAGTAGGACAAGGAAGCCAAGGACTGCACTGAGGATTAACACTTTGGTGGAACGGAATGCACCTGTGAGGGAAGGCAATATTCCCCTACCCTCAACCTTGTTATCAGAAACAATTTCTACTAATACCTCCTGGCTAAATGTTTCTTCCCCTTGATTGACATTTGCCTGGAGTCTGTACAGTCCAGGTTCAACATTCTCTGGCGTGACAACAATGTCAATAAACGAGGTTTGGCCTCCTTGGAGGGTGAGCTGGTTCTTTGTTGGTGAAAACCAATCCAGTCCAAAATCTAAATCAATCGTGAGCTCTTCTTCACCAGGATTTCTAATTGTGGCAGGAAGAGTTACTGAATCTGTTTGTGGGATGACAATCGCATCTCCGGTCATGCTAAACTGAGTAGTATCAATCTCGAGAACGGTGTTTTCAGTATTTAACCTTGGTACTGTTAGAAGGTACCAGGCAGCACCACCAACAATTGCGAGAAGGATGAGGGCGAGGAAAATGATAAGGATAACTTTGGCAGCCTTTCCGTTCTTAACAGGCTTTCTGGCGTAATCAGAAATATACTCTTTTTTCTTTTTTATGGTTTGCCCTGCTTGTTGATCTGTATAAGTATAGTCAATATGGTCGCTAGTCTCTGGGTGTTCTTCTTTGAATTCTTTGAAGAATCCTTTAGCTTGGCTTTTTCGCTTTTTTCCATACCGTTCTTCTTTCTCTTGAAGAGGTTCAATCGGTTCAATCTCTAGCTCCTTTAGCTTAGCCCCAGGCAGTTGTTCTTTTTCTTTTGCTGCCTTGCGTTGCTTTGCTACAATCACTGCAATGAGAACAGTGATACTTGCTAAAAGAAGTTCGGTAAGAATTGTTAAGCTGAGTATGCCAAGATTTTTTTTGATGGTTGAAAATAGTATTATGCTTGAAACGAGCCCGGCTAAAAAGAGAATGGTGGTTATGACAAGAAGGGCAATTAACCAGGCCGTCCTGGTTGTCATTGGCTGCTTTGGAGCTTCAATTTCTTCCCATCCAGGTTCATCAAGTAGGCCTTGTTCTTTCTTAGGCTCTTTTCCTTTTTTAGCTGGTGCAGTTTGAGCTCTTGTTTCCTTTGCTTCTTCTTGCTTTGAAGCAGCCTCCCAAGACTGCTTGATAACTGTACTATAGAAGAGCTCATCTTCTTTTCTTTGGTGTTTTCTCATTGCCAATGCTATAATCAAGATGATAATGATCAGGAGGAGAAGCCCAATAGCAAGGCCTGCAAGAACTGATAAGGTAAGTCGTGCTCCCTGGGCTGCTGTTGCTGGAAAAAGGCCTAAAAAAAGAAGGCTTGTGAGTATTGCCAGTGTTTGTCGGATTCGTTCCCCCATACGATCAACCTGTTACTACTCAGGGATACTATCATTGTTTATAAAAGTTTGCTTTTTCTCCCGCTCAAGAAGGAAAAGCTTAAAAAGCCTTTTCAGCCTCGATTTTTGATGAGTTATTGGAGCTATCCTGAGACATTACCCTTAACAGTATCACCCGTATCAGAGCCATCTCTAGAATCAGAACAGCCAGAAGAGTACAATAGCCATGTTTGTCTTCAGAGACAAGATATTCAAGAGTCTCATTCTATTGATCCTGCTGCATTTGAGCAGCGTGTTCAAGCAACTATTGACCAATATAAACTATTTTCAAAAGGTGATAAAGTTCTTGTTGCCTGCAGTGGTGGAAAAGACAGTACGGTTCTCCTCCATGTTCTTTGGAAGCTTGGCTACACGCTTGAAGCAATAACTGTTGATGCCGCTATTGGCTGTTATACCAAAGAGAACCTGAAAAATCTCAAAGAAGTGTGCGCTAGAATTCAAGTTCCCCTTCATATTATCGAGTTTCGAAAGGAATTTGGAAAATCGCTCTGCTACATCCAATCCGTACTGAAAGAACGAGGGTACAACTACAAGAGCTGCCATACCTGTGGTGTTTTACGGCGGTATCTTCTCAATCGAGAAAGCAAGAAGATCAAGCCGAGAGTTCTTGCCACCGGCCATAATATGGATGATGAAGCGCAGGCAGTGCTCATGAACTTCTTTCGTGGCAGCCTCACCATGTTGGCGCGAACAGGGCCAAAATCAGGATTCTCTACAGCTTCTCTAACCTCACAAGCCCCAAATTCTCGCTTTATTCCTCGAGTAAAACCCTTGTACTTCATCCCAGAACAAGACATTATCGCCTATTCCAAACATTACCAATTTCCTGTATATTACGGAGAATGCCCCTGCAGTTCTGATGCGTATAGGCGTGAAATGAAATCCCTTTTCTTATCTCTTCCTGGCGCAGGCCTTGATAAGGAACAGGTCAAAAAGAACATCGTTGATTCTTTTCTCACTATAAAATCTACATTAGTAAGCCAGCTCACTCCAGCAGGGCATGTGAATGAATGCCCCATCTGCGGAGAGCCATCAGCAAAGGATATTTGCAATGCATGTGCCCTTCTTGCAAAAATACAACCACAGGAAACAGTGCAGGAGCAAAAAACGTCACCTTATAAGTCATTACATTCAGACACGCTTATCCCTCTCTCCATCTCCCTCCCTGTTATCCCTGTTGTATCTGGCATTGTGTCGGAAATGGGGGATAGTGATTTGTGATTAAGTTTGTGATTCATGGTGAAGCTTATGGCCGCAATTGTTGACATCGTATTTCCGTCTCCTCATCGTAAAGAGGAAGATGCATTTATCCGCATGGCAGAGCAACTTAGCAGTCCTTCTCTGTGTTTTGTGGACGGCACTGCAGACCTTTCTGCTCTTCAAAAAACAACAAGCATCATTCTTTATTCTGGAACTACTAACCCTAATATGATGCTGAAAAAAGCAGCTCTTCGCATTGTTTCTCCAGGAGAAGATGTGCGCCATATTCTTGAAAAAACAATGGTTGATATCGTCTTTGACCTTGAGCAGTTGCAAGGCCAAGACTTGGCTCGTCAGCGCCGTTCTGGCCTTAACCACGTCATTGCTGACATTGCGGCATTGAGGAAAAAGCATATCGGCTTTTCATTTCATTCCCTTCTTTCCTGCTCCGGAATAAAAAGAAGCCAGCTCCTCGGGAGAATGCAGCAAAATGTTCTTCTCTGCAGAAAGTACAAAACAGGAATGATACTGGCATCCTTTGCCACAACACCGATGGAGATGCGAGCACCAAGAGACCTTCTTGCTGTTGGGCAAATGCTTGGCATGACAGCAGGAGAGGCGAAACTTGCAATAGAAGCTGTAGGGGGAATTGTTCAAAGAAATAGAAGTTCAGAGAAATAAAAAGGGATGGTTTGAAAATGTTGTGGTCTTAGAGGGCAATCGTTATCCTGTTTCCTTCACTCTTTCTTCGTTTGATTTCTTCTATTTGGCCAAGTTGGTTTCTTTTTCTCTCCAACGCTGCCTTCACCAATCCCATAAATAGTGGAGCTGGCTTGAGGAGCGAAGATTTCAGTTCAGGATGCGCCTGCGTTGCAACAAAGTAAGGGTGATTTGCAAGCTCGATAAACTCGACTAAGCGCTTGTTGGGGGACATTCCTGAAAAAACGAGATTGCCCTGATGGAGAAGCTGGTCGTGATATTTTGGATTTACTTCATATCTATGCCGGTGTCGTTCCGAAACCTCTTTCTGGCAACCATACAAGGTGTACACCATAGATCCTTCTTGTAGCACGGCAGGATACGCTCCGAGGCGCATGGTCCCTCCCTTTTCAGTAACCTCTAATTGTTCTGGAAGAATATCAATTACAGGATGCCTTGTGTCCTTGTCCACTTCTGTTGTTTGCGCCCCCTGAAGCCCGCACACATTTCTTGCGTATTCAACAACAGCAAGCTGAAGACCATAACAAATTCCCAAGAAAGGAATGTTGTTCTCTCTACATTCCTTAATTACGGCAATTTTTCCTTCAATACCCCTTGCCCCAAATCCGCCAGGAACAATAACACCATGAACTTGTTCCAACTCCGCAGCAAAATCACGAGGGTCACTTGTTTCGATCCATTTTAAGTACACTTTACATTGAAGATGAGCTCCGCAGTGGGACAACGCTTCCATGATGCTGGCATAAGAATCACCAAGGCTCGTGTACTTTCCACAAATAGCGATGGTTATGCTTTCCGGGGCAGACATGCTGTTCTCCACTAATTGCTTCCATTTCTCCTGCTGTGGCAAAAAGGGGATATTAAATTTTTTAGTGATCACATTGGAAAGCCCTTCTGCCTCAAACAGTAATGGAATTTGATAAATGTTGGTTACGTCAAGCCCAGTAATCACTGCTTCCTTCTCGACATCGCACAGGTTCGCAATTTTTTCCTTGATCTTGTCATGGATCGGCTTTGCGCAGCGGCCGATAATAATGTCTGGGATGATTCCCTTCTGCCGGAGAATGTTCACACTTTGCTGTGTTGGCTTCGACTTTTGTTCATTTACCCCATAAGGAATTGGAATATATGTGAGGTGAACGTACAGTACGTTTTCAGCCCCGAGCTTTTTTTTCAGCCCGCGAACTGCTTCAATATAGAGCTCATTTTCGATGTCTCCTACGGTTCCGCCAACCTCAATAAGCAGAATGTCTGCCTGTTCCTCATCGGCTAGTGTGAAGAACCATTCTTGGATCAGCTGTGGAACGTGCGGTACGAACTGGACAGTCTTTCCAAGGTAATCCCCCCTTCTTTCTTTTTCGCGGATTTTTTGGAAGACCTTTCCCATAGTGAGATTCCACTTAAACTTGCAGGTAATATCAAGAAAGCGCTCATAATGGCCAAAGTCCATGTCAACTTCCCCTCCATCGTCGAGAACAAACACTTCGCCATGCTCGATAGGGTTCATCGTACCCGGGTCGACATTCAAGTAGCCATCGCATTTAATGGGGATGACCTTAGTTGTAGTGCAGAGAAGATTTCCAATAGAAGCAGTTGCGATTCCTTTGCCTAATCCAGAAAGAACACCACCAGTTACGACGATACATTTTAGTTGTTTCTTCTCCATAACCCCACCGTTATTCTGAACGCGAGTTGTTTATAAAGATTGCGGAAGGTGATACCCCATTAGTTATGCTTGAATATATACTAAGGGGGAATTATAAAATATAATAATCCCATCACTCTCAAAGAATCATTTCAAGAATTCCCTTAAAGAATGTAAACCCATCAAAGGGTGGAATCGGAATCATGTTGAGGAAGAAAAGGAACATGTTTATCTTTCCAGTGAGATAGACCGCTGTTTTGAATTTATTCTTAACAAGGTTTTTCTTGAGCGCAAAAGTTGCCCCGAGCCAAAGCAGTAAGTTCAGGAGTGGTCCTGCGCCAGCGATGAGGCTTGAAAAGAGGGGTGAGGAAACACCAGAGTGGCTTACATAGCCGGGAATAAAAAAGATAAATCCTGTATTCAATGCTTTCAATAAGAGGCCAATGCTGAGGAACAGGTAATGGGCATGAAAGGTTGCGCTAGTCCCAAATCCGAGTGCAACAAATTTATGGGCGAGCTCGTGAAGGATCACAGCAGGCGCTGTAATGATCGCTGCATATTTGATATCATTCCAAGAGAAAGAGAACGTTGATGGGTGATGTTCAAACGCAGCGTGCTCATAGCCTTGTTTTGGAAAAGCATCCTTGAAAATATACCCCAACGCCAGAGTCATGATGATAAGATCAAGAATTTCTCGTCCAGTAATTAGTGCTGGCATGCTATCATTCACTCCCGCTGTAATGTCACAAGAATCGTTCCAGAACCTTGTCCTGCTGAAAGTGTTACGAGCACCTTCTTATTCTGAGAGGGCTGAAGCGTGAAGGTTGTTTCAGCAAACTGTGCAGAAACTCCATTGGCAGCTAATGATACTTGTTGGGCATATCCTTTCTTGTTGGAAATAGAAATGACAGCCGTTCCTTTCTCATCCAGTGGCAGTGCGGTTGTTGGAATTTTCACCACTTCTTTTTGCGCCCCTCCTTCCTCAAGGATATCAGAGTCAACAGCAAGCCCTGTCACTGTTGGGTCTAAAAGGTTTTTGAAGCTCAGAAAGCCTCCACCGATGCTTACAATAACTGCGATAACCAGCAGAAATCCCAAGGTCCTATTTGAAAGCTGTGTCATGGTTACGGTGCACCTGAAGCTTGCTCTTCTACATTTAGAACTGAGGAACCCATCAGCCGAATCTCTGCTTGTTCTGCTTGAAGGACTACTTCTGGAGCACCGCTTGCTGATTTTGCGCTATCAAGAACCGTCCACGTTCCAACAATAGAAACCACAATAACCAACAATAACAAAATAGCTACTGTCGTATTCGAAAGGTCACCGCTTCCCCGGCTTGATTCTGCCATAGAAGCCCAGAAGGAAATTTCTTTTATAAATGTTGCGGTCAATTTTGCTTTTTTACGGTCAAAGAGCCCGCAATTAATTTTTTGCCTTCCTTTTTTTATTTCTACTGTTCATCTTTATGGTACACATCAAGAAAGATAAGCTTATTTTCTTCTGGGATATACGCGTAGGCAAGCCTGAAAGGCTTTATGTAGGCTTCGCGAGTCCCTTTTCTGCTGTACATCATTGGCTTTCCAATGTCGGGATGCCCCAGTATTTTCTCAACTTGTTTTTTTACTTGTTCTTTAACGGCATGGTGTTTGATCTTACCTATTTTTTTAAGAAAGTCTTCCTTATACTCGATATCTAGCATGCTTGCAGCTCCTTAAGAAAGTCTGCTTTTGATGTTTTTTTGAATTTTCCCTTGTCATATTCCTGCCATGCTTTTTCTACTTCTTCAGCAAATAAAAGGTCATCACGAAGCGTGTCTGCAAGAGATTTCATGCTTTTGAGTATAAGCCTCCCGTTATCTTTTATAATGAGAAATTCATCTCCTGTTTCAACTTCGCTTCGGAGCGATGCTGGAATAACAATTTGTCCCTTCGTGCTCACTTTTGCGATAGCGTATTCCATAGTGTCACCAAAGGTAAGGCATGGCTTACTTATAAACTTTTTGGTCTTTACGGGCGATAGCACGTTCAATAACGCTCTTCAAGAAAGGAATAATAGGCTCCTTTTGTTATCATCATTATTATAATCACTATTATATAGATGAACCTCTTTTTATTAGGCATGGTTCCATGGACGTATAAATATAAGCCTTTATCGTTGAAAGAGGTGGTTGGCCAGGATGCTGCTCTTGCCCAGCTTCAGAAATTTGTCTCCAGCAAGCCATTTGGTAAGGCTGCTGTTCTTTATGGGCCTTCTGGGTCTGGAAAGACGTCCAGCGTTCATGCCCTTGCCAATGACCTTTCATATGAGATAATAGAGGTTAACGCTTCTGATGTGAGAAATAAAGAACAGATCGACCTTATCTTGGGAAATGCAGTGAAGCAACGATCGCTTTTTTCAAAGGGAAAGATCATCCTTGTTGATGAGATTGATGGCATCAGTGGCACGGAGGACCGTGGTGGGGTTTCTGCTCTTGTTTCAATTATCTCTTCTTCCTCCTTTCCTATTATTTGCACTGCGGAAGACCCTTTTGATAAAAAATTTAGTGATCTTCGAAAGCAGTCTACCCTTATTGAATACCAGCCATTGCCTATCCCTGAGGTGAAATGCATCCTTGATTCGATCTCCAAAAAAGAAAAGCTTGTTGTTTCGCCAGAGGTAATTCAAGAGCTTTCACGGCGCTGCGGGGGGGATGCGCGGGCAGCTGTTACTGATCTCCACACGGCAAGCCTTGATGCAGGCCAGCTTTCCACAACTGCACTTGACATGCTTGGCGAGCGAGAACAAAAGAAATCCATTATTGATGCACTTCTTCTTGTTCTTAAGACAACCAAGCCAGAGCTTGCCATTCCTGTATTTGATACGGTAGATGAAGATCTT
This sequence comes from Candidatus Woesearchaeota archaeon, assembly GCA_016177345.1. Taxonomy (GTDB): domain Archaea; phylum Nanobdellota; class Nanobdellia; order Woesearchaeales; family UBA12501; genus JACPCA01. The sequence goes on from JACOVM010000033.1 coordinate 9,635, forward strand.
GACATGATTTTCTTATGGCTCGATGAGAATTTGCCATTAGAGTATACTAAAGCGTTAGATCTCGCGCGGGCATATGAGATGCTTTCTCAGGCAGACATTATGAGGAGGAGAATACGGCGCTGGCAGCACTGGCGTTTTTTAGTCTACATCAACGCATATCTTTCTGGTGGTGTTGCTGTCGCAAAAGACCAGAAATATACTTCTTTTGTTTCCTATAAGCCAACCACGAGGCTATTGAAGCTTTGGCAGGCAAACATGAAATACCAAAAGAGAAAGGCAATAGCGGAAAAGATTGCTGCAAAAACACACACTTCACATCGGAGAGTTATCCAAGATATTATTCCTTATCTCCAAGCGATGGTGCAGGCTGATCAGAATCTTGCTAAAAAGATAACTGATGATTTTGGGCTAGAAAGTGAGGAAATCGAGTGGCTGAAGAAAAAATAGAACAATACCTTAAGCAGCTGCGCCACTTAGTGCAGCAAGGCCGATTATTACGGTAAAGAACATGATCACCATGTTAACAATAAGGCTGACGATAAAGTTTGCTGCTGCCCAGACAAGCCAGACAAGAAAGGATTTTCCCCATTCTAGCTTGAATACATTTCTAATGACAAGCCATGCAAGAACGAATCCAACAAGGATATAAGATAATATCCAGCTCACCACTTTTGTTATTAACCCTACCGGAAGAAGCCCAATTACAAACGCAATAAGGAGCTGTGCTACGCCAACAATGGCTGTAACCAACACTCCTTTTCCATATTTGTTTGGCTTCACAGAAAAGAGCATGCATGTTAACCAGAGCAAGAGGCCGCCAAGGGGGATCATGATGACTACAACAAGAAGGCTTGGAATCATCCACATCAGTGAAGAAGCGTTAGCTGCCATGGTAGTTATTATCTCCCTTTTGTACGCTGGCTGTGATCAACAAGGCCAAGGATTCCCCCAATGAGGCCAAAAAGAGTTCCTGCACCAATAACACCGCAAACTAACACAACAATTGAGCCACGAAACTGGGTGGCCTGCTGTCGCATCCAGACTGCTCCAATAATCGTTAATACTGCTGTTATAAGACAATAGATTGCTACAACAATAAATATTATTCCAATGGCAGCTCCTTCAGGAGCAGCCTCTTCAGGAAGAAAACTAGCAAAGAATATTCCTAGCATGAGAACAAAAAGGCTGGATAATATCCCAAGGATTCCACCAACAAGTGAGAGAATCCAACCTGCCTTGGCAGTACCTGTTTGCACAGGTTGGCTTTTGTACCCGGTTACTGCTTTTACCATACCTGCTTTCGGCCCCTGCTATTATATAAAGGTTTGTTTTGCAGCTCATCTTCCCCTATCGAAGAATATATAAATACCTTGTTTTTCAGCCACAGTATGGGTAAGAAACAGCGCCGACGGCAACTTGCAAAGGAACGATTTCTTTCATCAGACCAATCGTCATCTCCTTCTTCACTAGCTGCACACGAATTAACAGCAGACAAAACAGCAGGCCAGAGCCATCAGGAGCGTGAGCATTATTCTTCACCAACCTCCTCTTTCTCATCCCATCACTCCAGGTTTCCCGGGTTGGGCATGCTTGAGAGTATTTATGATAAGCACTACAAGAAACTTCTTGTCTTTCCAATGCTTCTTCTCCTTCTTGCATTTGTTCAAATTGGGCTTCAAACAGCAGCAACTGGTGACTTTATCCATAAAGGGGTGTCATTGAAAGGAGGAATAACCGTCACTGTTCCAACGATGGAAGGAGATGTGGTTGTTCTTGAAGAGAAGCTTCTTCAGCAATTTCCAGGCCAAGACATTGGCGTTCGTGCCTTAACAAGCAATGGGGCTCTCTCTGGCTTTACCATAGAAACAGATCTCCCCCGCGTTGCCGATGAGACCTATCAAGATCGATTTGTTTCTGCTATTGAAGATATTCTTCACGTAGAGCGAAAATCATTCAGCATTGAGGCAATTGGCTCTTCGCTTGGTGAAAACTTCTTTCGCCAAACAATACAAACACTGTATGCTGCCTTTCTTTTTATGGGCATGGTTGTATTTCTTTATTTCGGGATTGGAACAAAGTACAAGGTGGCATCTGTTCTTCTTACGCTTATCGCAGCATTCCTCACCCTTTCCAATACAGGGGTGATAGGAAAAGCAGCCTCTTACGTGATAGGGGCTGCTCTTCTTTGGATGTATATTAAAACAAGCATCCCAAGCATTGCAGTTATCATTGCAGCGTTCTCTGACATTGTGATAACGATTGCTATTGTCAATCTGCTCGGCGTTAAAATTTCGACAGCAGGCATTGCTGCATTTTTGATGTTGATAGGCTATTCTGTTGATACTGACATCCTTCTCTCGACTCGAGTCTTGAAGCGAAAGAGCGGCACGGTTCTTGACGGCGTGTACAGTGCGATTAAGCCGGGCCTTACCATGACCTTTACCACTATTGTTGCTGTTACCGTTGGCTTGATCTTTTCAAAGTCAGAGGTGCTCACCCAGATCATGTTGATCATCCTTATAGGATTATTTGTTGACCTCGTGAATACATGGATTCAAAACGTTGGAATCATTCGATGGTATTTTGAAAAGCAAGGCTGAAAAGCAAAGCTGAAAAGCAAGGCGTGTATTCACCACACTCCGCCACACTCACTATGGGAAAACTCAAAAAGCTCTTAACCAACGCCAGGGTTATTATCCTTATTGTATTCCTGTTCTTTGCAGTCGTGGCTATCCACCCTACATTTCGTGATGACGGGGTGGCTATCCGAAGCATTGCCAAGAACAGCGCAGCTGCTCTTGCTGGCATCAAAAGCGCAGAGCCAGGAACCTCTCCAGTAAGTAAAGAAATGATTCTTAGCATCAACAATCAGCCAGTCGAGACGCTTGCAGACTATTATTCCTTTACCGAGCAGCTTGATATTAATCAGACGCTTCAGATTAAAACCACTAAGGGAGTCTATCGCCTTACCGCCAAGGCTGAGGTTGAGGTTATCGAACTGAATGAAACAGAACTGGTTGAGGTTAACGAAACAATACTCGCCAATAAGACTGTTGACGGAGAACTTGTTGAGGCCAACGAGACGATAACCAAGAAAATTGAAGTTCCAAAAACAGTAACCAATATTCTCGGAACAGAAGACCTTGGCCTGAAGGTGATGGAAGCGCCTCGAACAAACATCAGAAAAGGCCTTGACCTTGAGGGAGGCACTCGTGTGCTGCTCCAGCCGGAAACTGAGCTGTCTGATGATGATATGGAGATTTTAATCGCGAACATGCAGGAGCGCCTCAACGTCTTTGGATTAAGTGATGTTGTTATTCGAAAAACCAAAGACCTTACTGGCAAACAATTTATCCTTGTGGAAATCGCTGGCGCTAACGAAGAAGAGGTAAAAGATCTCGTTGCTAAGCAAGGCAAGTTTGAGGCAAAAATTGGCAATACCACCGCCTTCCGTGGTGGCTCTGACATTACGTTCGTTTGTAGAACAGCAGACTGCGCAGGGCTTGATCCCCAGTACGGCTGTAGCAGAAGCGGCAGTGACTCTATTTGTAGATTTCGATTTTCTATTTCTCTCACTCCTGATGCTGCAAAGCGTCATGCTGACCTTACAGAAGAATTAACGGTAATCCAATCCCCATCAGGTGATTCGTATCTTGACACACCGCTCGACTTGTACCTTGATAACGAGTTGGTCGATTCCCTAAACATAGGCTCTGACCTTCAAGGTAGGGTTGTTACTGACATTTCCATTACTGGATCGGGAAGCGGGTCGTCGGATGAGCTTGCCGTGACAAGTACATTAGACAATATGAAGCGTCTCCAAACTATTCTTATTACGGGAAGCCTTCCAGTAAAATTAGAGATTGTGAAGTCTGACACGATATCTCCTGTTCTTGGTGAGGAATTTGTGGATAATGCAATTTTTATTGGGCTTCTTGCCATCCTGAGCGTTGCGCTTGTTGTCTTTATTGTCTATCGCCGCCTTGTCATATCCATTCCAATCATTGTTACTATGGTATCAGAAATGGTGTTGCTTCTCGGCCTTGCTGCGCTGATTCGCTGGAATCTCGACCTTGCTGCCATCGCCGGTATTATCGTTTCTGCAGGTACTGGCGTTGATGACCAGATCGTTATTGCTGACGAAATCAGGCGTGGAGAAAAAGATGCTGATTCCAATTGGCATCAGCGCATCAAACGGGCATTCTTTATTATCCTAGCTGCATATTTCGCAACCCTTGTTGCTATGGTTCCACTGCTCTTTGCCGGTGCAGGGCTCTTGAAAGGCTTTGCCTTCACCACCATTGCAGGAATTTCCTTTGGAGTCTTTATCACAAGGCCAGCCTATGCAGCCTTTGTTGAGCTATTTATGAAAAAAGAGGAGTAAACCTGCGCTGATATCGCTGATAGGTGCAGATAAAGCATGAAAACAAGTCCAGCAAGCAAAAAAATTGTTGTTACCAAAACAATTATTATTTCCCTTGGCGGCTCTCTTATCGTTCCAGACAAGGTTGACGTTTCTTTTCTTCAGCAGCTCAAAGCCCTTATCATGATACATCTTGCGGAAACAGCTTTCCGGTTTGTCATCGTGTGCGGCGGGGGAAAGCCTGCACGGGAATATCAGGAGGCTGCCAGAAAACTTTGCGTTACTTCTTCTACTGATCTTGATTGGGTTGGGATTATGGCAACGCGATTGAATGCTGAGCTTGTTCGTGCGATGTTTGGTGAAGATGCTCATCCAACCGTTGTGACAGACCCTCATCAGCCCATCAAAAGCTCAAAGAATGTTATTGTTGCTGCCGGCTACCAGCCAGGCCATAGTACGGATATGGATGCAGTTCTGCTGGCACAACAGCTTCACGCAGAGCTGGTCATTAATCTCTCCAATATTGACTATGTGTACGATAAAAATCCTGCACAATTCAAGAATGCTCAGAAGTTCGAGTCTATGTCATGGAAAGAACTGCGCGCTCTTGTCGGAGATGCATGGAAGCCAGGCATGAATGTTCCATTTGACCCTATTGCCGCAAAAGAAGCAGAGAAAACAAAACTTAAAGTAATTGTGGCAAATGGAAAAGATATCGATAATCTTGGCCTGATCCTTTCTGGAAGGAAGTTTAAGGGGACGGTTGTTGGGTGAATATTCTTAGTTCACTTGTCATCACGTTGAGCTTGCCTGCCACTTGCTGCCTCAAAATTAACGCATTCATATTCGAGAATTCGTAATGGCTTCTCCCCGTTGCTGCCTCTTAGCTCAGCATGATCAACCCTTTTTTCATAACAAAAAGGGTAACCGCCTGGACCATGTTCCAAGTAAACAGTATAAGCGCCGCTAGCAAACAATTTTATCTCCAATTCAGACAAGCTTTGTTCAGGATGTATGCCATCGCATTCTCCACTCAGCAAATTAATGCCAAATGTGTACCAGCTGCTGTACATTTTTTGTTTTGGTGTTACTTGTTCCATGTTCTCTCGCTTTTTATGCCCATCCAATCTGTTCAACATACCTCTCTGTGCAACGATCTTTATTTACCTATGGAACACCTCTGATT
>JACOVM010000010.1 GCA_016177345.1 Candidatus Woesearchaeota archaeon
CCAATAATTTTTCTTTTTTCATCTTTACTTTTCTTTTGCCTTTTTTATTTTCCTATTGTCTTTCTTCTTACTTTGCAAAAACAAGCTCTTTGGAGATGAATGCGTCATCAACACTGAGCTGTTTTCCTTTAATGATTGTTTTTAAGTTTCGTATTTCAATTTCTTTTGCGAACATGTATCCAAGGATGACATCGATGGACAGGGGGTTTTGGTGAAGAAGCAGTACTGCACGGTCAAGAAGGTAATGGTTTAGCTGGATCTCAACATCCATAACAGTATTGACAGTGCTGTTTTGTTTTTCTGCTGCTGCAAGCACTCTGCCATACCCATGCCCAGAAAATGCAGTAATGATGTCATGAATGTCAGCCATATTTGTCATGGCGATAAGTACATCTTTCTTTAAGCGCGCTCCGGAAAAAAAGAGATAATTCTGAATCTCTTCTGGCCTAAACCCCTCTCGCTTGAGGCGAAGGATGGTTTTCATGTTCAAAACATCAACCTCGTTCTCCAGAAATGCCCTGAAGAGGGTACCTTCTCTTGGAATTCGCTGAGTGAACTCAATAAGGTTGGAATAAAAGTATTTGTCCAGTGTATTTTCAATCTCGAACAGGTTATTTTGCTGCTTAAATGTTTCAACAGCACGGCGAAGATCAATTGACGGAATGCTCTTTGCAATGTCCTCCACTGATTCTTTTTTGAGTAATTGAAGAAGGTATGTTCTGCTAAACTGCCCAACAGGGATGAGAAGTGAATCAACATATCCCTCTTCTGCCTTGGTAAATTTTCCCCTAAAAACTGCTTTAAGGTTGGAGATGTCTTTTTTTCGAAGATATTCCTCAATAAGAAGTTTAAGGTTTCCCTCCGCAATCCGCTTCAGTTTTCTAAACGCCCGAACAAGATTTTTGTTGAGCGCTCTCTCTACATGGTGAATGCCAAGCTGGCTGACGGCGAGCTCGTCTATCTCCCTTTTATATTCTGTCTCCTGCAAAAACTTAGCAATTTCTGAAACGCTCATTTTGAGCAGCTTCTGGTACTGGTCTTTTTGGATGAGCTTGCTCTTCATGGCGCTTACTCTTGCATACGTATAAGGATACGTTCCAAGCCGAATTATTGGTTGCATGGCCTAAAACAAAATACCTCCTAAGTGTTGAAGGGACTTTTCTTTGAGGTCCTGCAAAATTTCTTCATAGGTGTAGTCAACTCGAACATCACCTTCTTCTGTCTCCGCAATGAGGCCGCCATTCATGTCTCCCTTTTTGTAGCATATGGTGTCATTGGCTTCAACAGCGTGCCTGTCACGTGAGTTTGCATAAACTGTCTGCACCTTAATCTCTTCTCCTGCTCTTGAAAGGAGAGAAGAAATGTGGCGGTCACGCTCTTTTTGAGGCAAGGCTTCAAGTGATTCTCTTGTTTTTTGGGCTGCTTCTTCAATCAATGCTTTCTTTGCGTCAAGAATATTTTTTTTAACTTCAAACTCTGCTGCAGCTTTTTCTCTTCGCTCCATCTGGGAAAGAAGCTGGCTTGTAGAGTCTTCTGCCTTTTTCTGATACTCTTTTACTTTTTCTTTTGCATCAGCAATGATTGTATCAGCTTCTCGCTGGCCCTCTAAGATAATTGCCTTTACCTCAGCTTCTCCTTTTCTAAGGATATCCTGTTCTACTTCTTTAAGTCCCATGGTACTATCTCCTTCTGTTTCTTCGTTCTCTTTTTTTCATTTCCTTATCACGGAAGCAGGTTATCCTGCAAGCCCGATGATGAGGATGGCAACTACTAATCCAAAGATGACGATCGTTTCTGGAATTACCGTCAGGATTAGCCCCTTACCGAAGAGATGCTCCTTCTCTGCCATTGCCCCAATTGCTGCACTTCCGATTGCTTTTTCTGCAATTCCTGATGCAATTGCACAAAGGCCAATTGCAAGGCCTGCGCCAATAGCAATCAATCCTGTTTCACTTCCTACTGCCATAGTATTAACCTCCTGTGTTTATTGTATCGTTTTTTATTTTGTTCTTTTTGCCCTTCTAAGTATATCTTTTTTTATTCGCTCAAAAAAGATAATCCCGCCCGTTAGGGGGTGGATTATCTTTTTTGGCGTCCTAAAAATCCGCCTGTTAGAGAAAGCGTCCATCAAGCCTCGGGCTTTAGCCCGAGGTAGGGCGCTTTCGGCGGATTTTTATGACCTTTGTTCTGTCTGCGCTAATTCTGCAGCGGCAATATGCCGTGAAATATCACTATAAAAAAATCCTGGCTTGTCAATCCATGCCCGATGTAGTGCGAGAGCATCTCTTCCTGGCTTGTACACTTCAAAGCATCGCAGTGTAAACCTCCACAGCTTGTCAGCGTCTCGGGCAAGCCCATCCTCACTGCTGTAAAATCCCTGCCTGGTATCATGGCCTTGGACGATTTCAACAGCGTGATCAATTTGTGCCAGAGAATAGCCAGGAACTCGAGAGAGAATCTCCCTTGCCTTTATGGCTCCAAGATCTTGATGGCGCTTTCTAAGATACGGCTCGTTACGCTTAAACGCAACAGGATCAGAAACAGGAGCGAATAAAGCAAGTTCATCTTTCGGAAGAAGCCCCCAGCCAATGTCATGCAGAATAGCGCCAGCCATGGCAACAGAGCGATCGACAGGCTCTTGCCAGTGCTCCAATAATGCCAGCGCAAAATAAACAACGTGCTCAATATGCCCTTTGTCGTTTCTCACATCTTGATAAGGGAATGCAGCATCCCACACCGTCCTCTCTTGCTGGGCTAAGCGATGCCAGATATTTTTTCCAGACCAGCTTCTGTTCCAGGATGATGTGTCTAAAGGAGTGTATGCAAATGACCGTGTCATGGGTAGAACAAATACGATTGTCTTTTTAAGCATTTTCATTTTTTGGCAATTATGAGTACAGATTACGCGCACAGGTTACCAACAGAAATCCTTAAATAGCAAACTGCATTCCTGCAGAAGATGACCGTTACTGTTCACTACAGGCTTCCTGATCATTCAACATTGCACGCTTATGCACTCGATGATCTGACTGAAGATGACCTCACAGCTCTCATCGAGCAGCAACAACGGCCTGATAGCCAGCGTGATGGAGAATCTGGAGCATCTATTCATGCCCTTCTTCGGCATCTTGCTGAACAAAAGCCAGTTAAGGCAGTTGTGAATTTTCTTGATGATATTGTTGTTGTTCCCGACGAACGCGAGTATGAGATTCCAGCTGCATTCCAGCCATTTCGCCAGGCGCTTGAAACACAACTTCGAGAACGAGGAATGTTCAATGGCCCCATTATGGTTGTTCGCGGAGATGTTGTGCTTCCCCTTCGGCTCTGCAAAGGTGGATTTTTTGATTATAAGGCAACAGAGTTAACAGCAGTTCCAGCAGATATTCTTCCTGATAAGTATCCTGCAGGAAGAACAGTCAAAGAACTCCTTCACGACTATAGCCTTTTCGACTATGGCCTTTCACCAGACCATCTTGCACGATATCTTGGAATTACCTTTGTCATGCTGACAAGAGATGGAACTGAAGTTGGGCTGGTGCAGCGCGCCAAGCATCTTGGGGTAGCACCAGACTGTATTGCATTATCCGGAGCAACCCCCCCATTCACTGAAAACTTGTTCGAGCCTGGATTCGACTTCCCTGGCTATCTCAAAAAGTGCGTTGCTGGAGAAATGAAAGATGAATACCACTTCGAACCAGAAGAGTTTGGAATTGGCAGGTGCTACTTGATTGATGACAGAATGGCAATGCCCGTTATTGCTATGGAAATCATCACCCCCCTATCAACTGAGGAGCTTGCAGCCAGGTGTAAAGGCGATGAGAAAGTGATTCGCGAGCATCCTGTCTTGTATGCTGCATCAGTCAATGCCATCCCATCCCTAATATCGGTTATGAAACTTCATGATGGAACCGCACGCATTCTTGACATTGTGTACAGAGATCATGTTTCTTTAGGCATAGAGTGATGCGTGAGAAATCACTCCCCATTTCTCTCCTAGCTGATTTTTTCTTTTTTTCTCCCTCAACAGGTGGGGAGAAAAAAAGAAAAAATCAGTATATGGCACGGAAGTTGCTAAAGCTTAGGGAACTAGCAAAGAGAATCCATTATATCGTAACCTGCCAAACTGCTCATCGATATCAATAGCTATCGCTCGTGCATCCATTGGAAAGCCTTTAACAAAGGTGATATGGAGGTTTGTTGGTGAAGCAGTTTTTACAATATCTGCCCAGGGAAGAAAGTCAGTCATTGGGCGAACAGTGGCAATGCAGTCTTGCTGCTTGAGCCATTCAATGACGTCTTCTAAAGAATTAGCGCTTCGAACAGCATGGCCAAGAAGGTCGTCAGCAGATTCTGGCGGATCAATATCCCTATTTTGAATCTGCCTGTTTTGAATTATCAATTCTTGGGTAAGCATAAGCTGATAGCCGTATTCACGAATGAGCGCATCACAAAACGATGACGTTGATTGGGCTGGCGGCGAGAATGATACAGGAGAGGGTGGTTGAAAGATGCGGCGAGAAGAACAACCAGCTAGCCCACTAACTACAACGAGGGCTATCGTAAAAATAGTTACTGCAATGGTTAGTTTGGTTTTCATGCCAAACAGAACATGAGCGTTCTATAAATAGCCATGCATGGCTTCAAGCTAGGTTGAAGTAATGCGTAACTATATAAATATCTCAGCTCTTTCATGAGTATGCCTCGCAAACAAACCTTTATGCTGGTTTCTCTGGAAGAAGACAAGGCAAAGCGGCTTGCTCAAGTGCTGAGCAATGACACCTCCAGAAGAATTCTTGATGCGTTAGCTGAGGGAAAAAAGACGCTTTCTCAGCTCTCAAAAGACCTTACTGTTCCACTGCCGACGATGCATTACAACATTAAAGCATTGCAAGAGGCTGGCCTGGTAACTTCAAAGGAGTTTAATTACAGCGCCAAAGGAAGGGAGATGCAGCATTATGAGCTCGTAAACAAGTACGTCATTATTGCTCCTGCTGCCGCAAAGGAGGGGATTAAGGAAAAGCTGAAGGCAATTCTTCCAGCACTCGCTACTGTTGGGGTTGTTGGCTTAGCGTACCAGTTTCTCAAAAGTGGATTTGTCAAAACAATGCAGGCAGGTGCTCCTGCTGTGGAGAAAGCAGCACAAGAAGCAACGCGGTTGAGCGTTGCAGCACCATCAGCAGCCCCCTTTATGGAGAAGGAAGCAGCAGGCAGAATGGCTGAGGGTGTTGCTGAAACAGCGGCATCAGCGCCACCAGATATTATTTCTACTCTTTCTACTCAAGCTCAACAACTTAGTCCATTGTTGTACCTCTTTGTCGGAGCAGTTGCTGCAATTCTTTTGTATCTTTTCTTTGATTATGTGTGGAAGAAGATGCAGAAGTGAGAAATAGCCCGCTCTTCTTATCAATCCTGTTTATCCTGTAGTATGCTTATTAATAATCTTCTCAAGTACGCCTTCAACTTTCGTCTTTATCGGATCAAACAAGAATGCGATGAAAATAGCAGTGACAATATGGATGTACGTTGCCTCAATGCCAACCCAGTTGACAGAGATGTCTTCCAAAATTTCTGTGACTGCTGTAAAAATAATAGCGAGGAGAACAACAACAATAGTGTAGACAATGCTCTTCTCAATAACGATATTGTGCATCAAGCTCCATTTGTCAACGGTGATGGAATCGTTTTTCCCTTCATCAACTGTAATAGAATCTAAGAAAAAGAGCTTGATTGGAGAATCTGGAAGAATTTTCTCGCACACCCGCTTGAGGGATTTCGCAAATTTTTCAGCCTTTTTTTCGTAGACAAAGGAGGCGTGGATCGTGCTTGGGGGTTCGACTAGAATTTCCAGAAAGCCACCATCATGAAAGAGAAACATTTCCAGATGATAGCCATGCTTCTTTTCTTCCCCGATATAACATATTTTTTCGCCCATCTCCTGAGAAACCATCTCAATGAAGGTGAACATCTCCATCTTGACGCGCTCCTCTTCCTTGAATTTCTCTTTGAAGCCATGAGCCTCTTTCTTAACAAACGGGAGGATTTGTTCAACGTCAAGCACCGACACGGTGTAGAACGTGTCACTAATCTTCTTCATGACTGGGCTGGTCTTGGTGATCATGGAATAATATCACCTAGCAGCATTAATAAATCTTCTTTGTTTCTAATCAACCCCATATCCCTGGCTGGCCTGCCCCAAAATTGATAGGTGCTTGGTAAGCTCTTTCTACAAAAGATACGAACATGAGATATGAACATAATCTAGAATATACGAAAATCTATATTCGTACCCCTATTTCACATATATTGTATAGGAACATAAGAAAATTTATATACGATATATACCTCAAGTATTGAACCCTTGTGCCGTAAATCAAAGAACAAGGTAAGTGAGACCAAAGGAAGCTAGGAAAAGAAAGTAAAGAAGGAAAGTAAAGAAGTAAAAAGAAAGAAAAGAAGTACAAATGGAATAAAAATGGAATAAAAAGAGGTGTTGCATGAAAAGACTCCTTCACGGAGTAGGATTTTCAAAGAATGAAGACTCCTATACCGCAGCAAAGGAGGCAGCAAATACTGCCCTTGAAGAGCTCAATGGAGAAACTCCAAGCTTGTCACTCATGTTCTATGCAGGAAATTATGATGCTTATGAAATAAATAAAGCCCTAAAAGAGGTTTTTCAAGGCACTGAATTTATCGGCGGCTCAACAGATGCCGTCATTTTTGAAGAGAATATTATTCCAAAAGGGGTTGTTGTATGTTCCCTTTCTTCTCCATACCTCCATTTTGGCATTTCCTCCAATGATGGCATTATGAAAGACCCATTGAGGCTCGCGCAAAAAACAGCCCGGCAAGCTGTTGATAAGCTTTCTGTTGACAAGCATTTAGACTCGTACTTACAATTTGCACGCATGAAGAAGAGCGGGATCTCCAGCATTATTAGGATTCCCTCTTTCTTTTGCTGGGCCTTTACTCGGGGCTACCAAAAAAACAAGCTCGGCAATGAAGACCTTATCATTAACGGCATTACTGACACTATAGGAAAATATGTTCCCTTATTTGGCGGCAGCCTCGGCAACGACATGGATAAAGTATTTCGGGACGAGCCGTACGACATTTACACGTTCCATTCTGGAAAAGTCATGAAAGACGGGCTTATTGTCGCTTTTGCCAGCACAGGCCTCGTGTACAACAATTCCTTAGAACATGGCGGCGAGCCAAAGGGGCCGATTGGCTACATCTCCAAACTGAGCAATAATGGATTTGTCGTCGAAGAAATATGCGGCCAGCCTGTACGGTCATGGTATGCCAGCACAATCGGAGTTAGTGTTACAGAATTCAACAAAAAACTCTTGTACTATACCCAAAAATATCCACTTGGGTTTCCTGATGGGTATGGAAACATTGTGATGCGTGCAGGAGGAAACCCATTCAAGGAATACCTTGCGTATATTGCCCCATTCAAGGAAAACACGCCTGTTGTCGTTATGGATCTTCAAGATAACAAGAAGCTTATTCGTGCGCCAGAAATTATTGAAGATGATATGGAACGGCAGCTCAAGAAGCGGCTCAAGCCAGAGGTTTCATTCTTAGTCTCCTGCTGTTCAAGGAGGAGGATTCTTCCGCCAGAATATTTACAGAAGGAGATGAAGATTATCGCAAAAAAAAGTGCAAAGGACTTGTTCGGCTTCTGCAGCTTTGGAGAAATCGGGTCAAAGCCAGCAGAGACCTGCCACTTCCATCACCTGTGCGTTAACCAGATGAACCTGTTTGAGAATATCCTCTCTGATTTATGAGTTAAATAATGAGTTGAATAGTATAAAGGAAATAGTATGAAGATATACTAAGGTGAATCATATGTATATCCTGAATTAGCATATCCTAAGATAAATTTACTAAGATGAATTAAGATGGGAAAGTTTTGAAATATTGGACATTTTTGAAATATTGAAAGTCCGTGAATACTGGTGATGATGTATGAAACCGACACGAGAAGAACTAGAAACAGCATGGGACCGTAGGCTTCAAACAGACCGGAGAGAACTAAGCGATTATCTCGCAAGCGTTGATGATCGCCATCATATTGATCCAAGATTAGTTCCACCAATAGTGTGGGGCTTTACTGCCTGGGATTATATTGATCCTGCCGAACGCGACATGATTTTTGCTGGCATGACAAGGCGCATGCTTCAGCGAGCAGGACAAGTTATGCCAGTGTATCAAAGGTCTGAATCATTTCAGGCTGCGCTTCATGATGGGCGCGCTGCTATCAACTCTATGGATGACTTGGTTGGTTTTCCCATGCTTGTCAAGGATGGTGAGCATGGCTTCCGATGGCGCGCCTTAGAAGACCCGTTTATTCTCGCGCCAACTGACGCTGAATCAACATCCACTACTCTTACCGTCTACAAGTCTGGGGGAACAGGGATTAACGAAGCAACAGAGGGGAAAGCAACCCCAACCTTTCTCTCTGATCGAGATATGAAAATGGAATCTCAGGCGTCAATGACGCGCCTGCTCATGCCCATTGGATTTTATCCAGGAATGAGAGTGATGAACGTGTACAGCGTTGAGCACAAGGGAGGGGTCATGCTAAACATTGCATTCCACCTGCTCGGTGTTGGCCTGCTTCATCCCCGACGGCAAACAGAAGATCTTAATGTTATCGTCAATGATATTGAAAGGTATGGCATTGATGCTATTGCTGTCGTCCCGGGAACAGTGCAGACAGCAAAAACAGGGCAGGGGCCTGCAAAAGGTGGAGGAATCACTTTTCAGTCTATTTATGGCCGTGACAGAGCCCTCTTCGGCCCAAAAGTTCATACCGCGTTTATCACGGGTTATGCCATTTCAGATGATGTGGTGGCATTAGCGGAGCGGCTTCGTGAACGCTATGACATGAGGGTATCAAGCGGTTGGGGGGCAAGCGAAGCCCACCCTGGGGGTGTTTCCCCAGTGTTCGGCAGTGAAGAACGGATATGTAAGTACAATAGCCAACACCTCATCCAAGGCCCCCACCATCTTGGCGTTGTAGACATCAGTAGCGGCACTCCACGCCCTGTTCGTGTTGGAGAAGAAGGCCTGTTACTCGTCACAACCTTTGGGCGGCATGATGGTACCTTATTCGCAAATTATGTTATTGGAGATAAAGTAAAGTTAGAATCGCTTGACTGCGCTTGCGGAAGAACAACACCAGTTGTCTCTAACATACGGCGAGAAGACAATGAGAGAGAACTGATTGCAGGGGGGTGTGCATATTCATAGAGATATCAATATTCAAGATATCAAATAGAGATATCAATTTAGCATGGTGACTAGCATGGTAATTTAACCTTAAAGCTAATCATTAAAACAGTATTGGGGGCTATCATAAATAAATTAAAGTACATAACAAGGGGGGGTGGAATAATGAAAGTACCTAATTTTATCGATGGCAGAGAGGCTGCGGCACTAGGGGGGTATTCGTTCACGGTTACAAGCCCATTTGGGCATCACCAGGTCGAGCTTGCAGATTCTGGAGAGATTGATCTTGCTGACGCTCTTCAATCTGCTCGTGATGCACAGGATGCATCTTCTTCTTTATCGTTTGAGCTTCGAAGAAAAATTCTTGCACGAGCAGCAGAAGCGTACCAGGTTGATGAAGAAGGGCTTGAGCACCTGGTCATGATGACTGGCATGCCCGTAACAGAAGTAAGAAAACGGCTTGACCTTGGCAGGCAAACGCTGTTTGCAATTCCAGAAGCTATTGCAGAACGGTATCGAGACTGTAATGGCCAAATAGAACGTGTTATTTCAAACGGGGGAATTGAGGTTCTTACCCCTCCCTTGACTCCAGTTGCAGCGTTCATGCCACCGAATGATCCCGCAGAAGCAGCATTCATCTATGCTCATGCAGTCATGGCAGGTGCAACACTCGTGCTAAAGCCAAGCGGTAGCGAACCGTACATGGCGTTGCAAATGGCAAAAGCGCTCACCAGAGAAGGATACCCAAAAGGGGCATTGAACGTTGTCCATTGGAATACTGCAGCTCCACGAGCAAGCCTCTCCCAACAGCTTATTGAAGGGACAAAGTCATGGATCGTCATGGGAGATGACAGCACGATTGACGCGTTATTTTCAGGAATAGATGAGCGTGTTCGCCGAGCTGGAAAACTGATATCGTTTTCTGCAGGAAAAGCAAAGGCGCTTGTTGATGAAGGATTCAGCCCCGATGAGTATCGGCGCATTGCCGAGGACCTCATTGAGGGATCCATGGCGTGGCCGCTAGACTGTGTAGCAACACGCGCAGTAGTTGTTGTGGGGGATGCTGCCAAGCAGCAGGTAGAACACTACTTGGAAGCAGCGCTTCAGAGAAGATATCATGCGATGGGAGATCCACGACAGCCAGAAACAAGAATTGGATGGGTTCCAGAGCCAATTATCGATGCGATTAAACAAGAGTACGACGTTGGCGTTCGCCATCAGCGCATCAGGCCTCTCAATGGGGGATTTTACCGGCCGCAAGGCATTCAAATGACACCAGTGCTTGTTGGTATTGCGGCAACAGATCCTGAATCTCCATTTGTGACATCAGAAATGCCTTACACGTTAAGCATTGTTGGCGTTAAAAGTTTCGCAGATGGGGTTGACTACCTCAACAGAACAGCACTGCATGCATCAGAGGGAACAACTATGGCAATTGCGGTGTACACTCCAGCTGATTCCCTTCAGCAACTTTACACGGGGGATAGAATAAAATATGACGCGGTTACTCGCGGCCTTCGAACGCATAGTGTGACGCTCAATACGAACACGATGGATGCCATCAATCCAAGAATGAGGCATCAGGGCAGGCTTCTCTTTGAAGAACTTTGCAATCCAAGAAACGTTGTCGCTGGAGACTTCCGCAATGACCAGCGATATGCTGAACGCCAGAGAGAAGAACGGGCAGAGGCATATGCGAGAAGGTGATGTTCTTGTGGGTTCTTGCGGGGATTTAGCTTTTTACAAAAAAGCTATCGAACTCCCCTTCAAACTCCCCATCATGCGTTTCAAGAGAGGTTACCTTCGCAAAGGTTGGCCCTCGTCGGCAGTAGCGAAGAAAATCATCTAGCGCTGGTGAGGGGCCTTCTGCTACAATCACGACATCGCCGTTAGGAGTATTGCGAACCCAGCCAGAGATGCCAAGCTGGTCTGCTTTTTCTTTCACATTCTTTCGAAAAAATACCCCTTGGACGTTGCCTTGGATAGTGATATACCTTCGCTTCAACTCAGTATTTGATTGCATGGAGGGCTTGAAGGATGGTTTATTTTTAATGTTTGTGATGCCTATGGCTCTGTAGAAAATCTCTTCATTCTGGCCACTGTCCTGTGACCAGAAGGCTTCTCTTTCAAGATTTCAAGAGCAGCATCAATTCAGGCCCTGCACAAGACACTGGACAGGTGTGGCAGCCAAGCTTATAAACTTTCACGAAGTTATTTCTCTATTGAAAATCAATGTTGATATCCATAACAAAAGATAACAAAAGAGGTGCTGCCATGAACAAAACAGTAAATGATCTCCAACCCCCTTTGAATTCGCCACACGTGCATACACACTTGCATCCTCACTTACATCATCACTTACATCCTCAAGTGATTACCAGTCTGTTCTTTCAGCAAGTCCAGACGATGACAACGAAGACGCTCCAGCATCAGTGGCGCTGGCCAAAAGAGTAAGAAAAGAGAGTAAGGAAAAAAGGGTAAACAAAATAAGCCGAGGTGATACTATGGATACAATTACCGTCAAGCGATTCAAGGTCATGAAAGTAGACCGGCACGAAAAATTAGAGCAATTTGATATCTATTCTGATTATGGTGTTGAAGAAGAATGTGAAAATGATGAAGTAAGCCCCAGTGAAGAAGGCTTTATGAAAGGATATCTTGCAGCATAAAAAATCAAAAAAACTATAGAAAGAAAAGAAAGGAAAGGAAAGAAAAGAAAGAAAACAAGAACAAAGAAAAAAAGAGGTGATTCCTATGAAGATACCAATTCCCCGATGGTTAAGCAAGCCAGTTTATCTTGAATGGAAAGAATATCATGCCAGAGTTGCGCTCATCAACGCGTTCTCCTTTCAGCAGCACCAAAGCCGCTGTCAAAGCCGCTCGGCTGCAACGCTTCTGAAAACGTTTTAGCCCGCCAAACACCTCTAACTCTGCCCCCAGAATGGGGGTCTCCTTCTCTTGCTTTTTAACCCAACCTTTTTAAATCCCGGCTTTATCTATCTGTATATGGGCATTACAGATAAGCAGCGGCACCAGCTCAAGAAATTTATCAAAGAGCTGGAACAATACCAAGGGCGCCACACTGAACTCGTTAGTGTCTACGTTCCTGCAGGGTATGAAATGAGCAAGGTAATCAACCATCTGAGCCAAGAGCAGGGCACCGCAACGAACATTAAGTCTACCTCCACTCGAAAAAATGTGATTGACGCGCTCGAGCGGATGATCCAGCATTTGCGATTGTTCAAGCAAACACCTCCCAATGGGCTTGTTGCCTTTTCCGGCAATGTTGCAGAGCGCGAAGGGCAAAGCGACGTCCAAGTATGGAGCCTTGAGCCGCCAATTCCAGTTAATACTCGAATGTATCGGTGCGATAAAGAATTTGTGCTTGACATTATCCGGGACATGTGCGAAATCAAGGAAACATACGGCCTTGTAGTCATGGACCGGCGTGATGCGAGGATCGCCCTTCTTCGAGGAAAATCGATTATTCCCCTCTTAAAGACACATTCTGAAGTTCCTGGAAAATTTAAGGCAGGGGGCCAGTCCGCGCTTCGATTTGAGCGGCAGCGTGAGGGGGCAGCAAAAGACCACTACAAAAAAATTGGAGATTACATGAAGGAAACATTCATGGACATGAAGGACTTAAAAGGAATTCTTGTCGGGGGCCCAGGCCCAACAAAATATGAATTTATCGATGGAAATTTTATTACTGCAGATGTGAAAAAGAAGATTATTGGGATTAGAGACCTCAGCTACACTGATGAGTTTGGCCTTCAAGAGCTTGTTGATAAAAGCCAGGATATTCTCGCAAATGAAGCAATTGCAGATGAAAAGAAGATCATGGAAAAATTCTTTCACCTCCTTGCCACTAATTCTGGCATGGTAAGCTATGGCATTGCCCACGTCAGAAAGAATTTGGAGATCGGCGCTGTTGATACGCTGCTGGTTTCTGAGGAGCTTGACGATAAGACTCTTGATGAGCTTGAAGCAACCGCAGACAAGCTCGGCACAGAGGTGAAAATGATATCAACTGAAACTCGAGAGGGTGTGCAGCTGCGTGATATCGGAAAGGTTGCTGCAATCCTGCGATACGAAGTAAAAGAATAAAAGCATGAAAGAGCAAAAGGCTGGCAAAGATAGAACGTGCAGATAGAAAAGATTGGAAGGAAAAGCGAAGGAGAAAGATGATAAAAGGGATTATATTTGACTTTAACAGGACCTTGTACGATAAGGAACATAACCAGTTCTTTCCAGAAGCAAAACCTTTATTGAGAGAACTGAAAGGAGCCTATAAGCTCAGTTTGATAAGCAAGGCGCCGGACAATAGCGATGCAATTTATAAGGATTACGAGTTTATCTCCTTTTTTGAGAAGATCGTCATCAAGCCGGAAAAAACAGAAAAAGAATTTCAGGAATGCCTTACAGCGATGAAGCTCGGCACAGCAGAAGTAATTATTGTTGGTGATAAAATTAAGGGAGAGATCAGCATTGGAAATAAGCTTGGCATCATTACAGTATGGTTTAGGCAGGGAAAATATGCTCAGGAGCTTCCCAGTTCACCGCGAGAAAAGCCGACCTTTATCATCAATGCATTGCCTCAACTTCCTGTTTTATTGTATGAATTGAAGACAAGGTAAGAAAGAAATTAAGAAAGAAGCACAACATGGGTAAAGGAACAAAAACAAGGGTGATTCTCGTCGACCAGCTCGTTCAGCAGGCCTTTGAACTGTTATATCCGGGACAGGCATTTCCTTATGCCGCAACAGTCAAGTATTCTGGAAAGTTTAAAGATTATAATGCTAATATCAAGCTCCGCGGCACGAGCCTTCAGGTAAGCCTGTGTAAGAAATGGAGGCACGTTAGCAAGGAGATCAGGATTGGGCTTGTTCAAGAGCTTCTTCTCAAAGTGAGAAATGATAAAAGGCATCCTGGAAGCCTGTATACTGATTTGTACACAAATTTTGTGAAGAGCCTCCACATTGCTATTCCAAAAACAAGATCAGATCCCCTCCTTGAAGCTTCCTTCATTCGGGTCAATGAAAAATATTTTCTTGGCATTGTTGAGCAGCCAAACCTTGCATGGGGGGTCTCGTCTAGAAGAAAACTTGGTAGTTATGACTTCAAGGCTGATACGATCACCATGAGCAGCATCTTCAAAAATATGGACGAAAAGCTGCTTGATTATGTGATGTACCATGAAATGCTCCACAAGCAGTACAAGTTTAAGGGAAGCAGGCATCGCGCATGCTACCACGACAAGAAGTTTCGGCAGGCTGAACAAGCATTTGAGAATCATGCAGAGATCGAACAGCAGCTGAACAAGGCAGTGCAGTACTCCAGGCTTGGCAGATTTGGAATGTTCCTCAACAGAGCAGGACTTTCCAGAAAATAGGAAGAAAAGAGTTACAAATAATTAAAAAGTCAACCTATCGCTTTTATTGGGCTCCGAACGTAGTGAGGAGTCCACCTACACGGCAGTATAGTTCGTCGAATGGATGACTTTTCTTAAAAAGCAATGACTTTTCAACCCGATACATCAAGGTAGTTGTACAAATAAGGGTTGAAAAGGCATTGTTTTATAAAGTGCTTTTCTTTCCTCCACTATATGATTTCCCAAGACAAGCTTACCGTTCCCGATCCCTTCCCCACTATTCTTGGCCAAGGAGTAGCTAAACAGCAACTTGCCTCTGCCCTTCTTGTTGGAAGGCATGTGGTGATCATAGGCCCGCCGGGGATTGGAAAAACAACCCTAGCCAAAAATGTGGCAAAACTTCTCCCTTCAATGATGGCTAATGATTGTCCGTATCATTGCTCCCCATCATCCCCTCTCTGTCCCAGTTGCCGGATAAAAGCCCCAAAACAAGTATCTGTGGCAGGACATGAGCGGTTTGTTCGTGTCCAGGGAAGCCCAGACCTTACTGTAGAGGACTTGTTTGGTGATATTGACCCTGCAAAAGCGCTTCAGTTTGGCCCCTTTAGCATGCAGGCCTTTACTCCAGGAAAGATGTTTAAGGCAAATAATGGCGTGCTTTTTTTTGACGAGCTCAACAGATGCCCGGAGAAGCTTCAGAATGCGCTTCTTCAAGTCCTCGAAGAAGGCTATGCAACGATTGGCAGCTATGATGTTGATATTCCTGCGCAGTTCATCTTTATTGCAACCATGAATCCTGATGATGCCACGACAGAAAAGATTTCTGATGTTCTTCTTGACCGGTTTGATGTTGTCCGCATGACCTACCCAGAGGATACTGCAGTAGAGTCGCTCATTGTGGCACGGCATGGGAAAAGCCTTGGTCCTGTCGTCAGTGATACCATTCTTCAGAGTATTGTGCGGTTTGTTCGGCTCCTTCGGGAAAATGACAAAGTGGAAAAGAAGCCGAGCGTGCGGGCGAGTATAGGCTTGTATGAGCGCAGCCAGGCTTATGCCCTTCTTCAGCAGCGCAGCTTTGTTGAGTGGAAAGATGTGGAAGCTGTTGCTGCTTCAGTTCTTGCCCACCGCATGACGCTGAAGCCATCAGTGCAGTATATTCAGTCACCGTACGATTTGGTCAATGAGGAACTGTCGAAGTTTACCCGGGAAAACCAGCCGGGAGCCCATCCTGACCATGAAAAGGGTGATGATCCCTAACTATGCTGAGCCTGTTGTTTCAACATCCGACACTGTTGATGAGTTATCTGGAAAGCTTGGCTTTCAGGATCTTGATGACAAGTTCATGCATTCTGTTCTCGAAAATGACAAAAGCGTGATCGAGGATGGAAAGCTTATCGAGAACGCCATCAATCAAGGCATTGGGGCTTTTACTCCTGATCTTTTGTTCGAACAGCTTGTTGAGAATTATTCTTTGACAGAAAAAACTCTTGGAAAGACACTTCTTCGGCAGCTCTTCGGGTACGACCCGGACTATCTTCGAAAAAATATCAAAATTCCCGAGTTCAAGCGCCTTCTTCGCCAGCGGCTGGAAAAAACACTTCATCATCTCAAGCAAAAGAAGCTGCTGGATGACCACTACTTTCTCTCCAATGCTGCTTACGAACTCGCATCTCTTGTCATGTACGTTGAAGAAATTGACCACATTGTTCCCAAAGGGATTCAAGGCGAGCGATTCCACAACAAGGAAAGCCACTATGGCGGGCGGGATGACGTTCGGCAGTTCAGAAGCGGCGACCGATATAGGGACATCGCTGTTCGCCGGACTCTTCACACTGCTATTCGCCGCGGCCATGACCATGTTGAAAGTGGTGATCTTCGGGCCTTTGAGCGAAAAAGCAAGGGCAAGTGCTACATTATTTACGCGATTGATGCTTCTGGCTCCATGAAAGGGGATAAGATCGGGAGCTGCAAGAAAGCAGGCATCGCCCTCGCTTATAAGGCGATCCAGAACAAAGACAAGGTAGGGCTTATTGTATTTGGTGATGACATCAAAGAAGTTGTCGAGCCGACACAGGACTTTCCATGCCTCCTACGCAGCATCGTTCACATTCACGCGTCAAAGCAAACGAATATTGCTGCAACGCTCCGAAAGGCAGCTGGACTTTTTCCATCCTCTGATGTTACGAAGCATGTTCTCCTTCTTACTGATGCACTGCCGACAACTGGCATCGAGCCAGAAAACGAGACGCTGGAAGCAGTTTCTCTTGCGCGAAATAAAGGAATTACCGTTTCCATCATCGGCATTTTGCTGGATGAGAAAGGAGTTCGTTTGGCAGAGCAAATAGCAGAGCTTGGTGGTGGAAAATTGTATCGGCTTCGAGACATCAAGGAAATGGATAGAATTGTGCTGGAGGATTATTATAATACCTGATTCCATCAGTTCATGAAGGCTTGGTAACAAGAGATTCTATAAGCGGGTGATGGAGCCCTAACAATTGTTTGTCAGATGTAATCAACTTGGCTTGGCATACTTCAGAAATAGCAAGATAGGCTGCATCATAGACAGTCAAACTATATTTTTGGGCAAGATGCACAGTTCTCTCCATTATGTCTAAGTTTGGTTGGATGACAAGAAGCTGTGCAAGAAAAAGGGATAATACTCCATTGGTGAGTTCTTGTTGTTTTTTATACCGCAAAGCATTAGCAAGTTCATAGAAGAATAACGCGGGGACGATGAGCTGAATTTTTCCGGCAGTATGCTGTTGAAATAATGAAATTGCTTCAGCAGTTCCTTCTTCGTAGCAGAACCATTTAACGCCAATGCTTGCATCAACTACCTTCTTTTGTCTCTCCATTCGCGAATAATCTCCTCAGAACGTTTTTTCGTCTTGTCCTCTTCGCGTCGAACCTGCTCTGCAAGCACGAGGGCTTGGGCTGCTGCGAGGGGATCAAAAGAAGCTTCGTACTCGAGCATACCCAATTTTTTTTGAATAGAGTTGCGAATGACGCCGCTCCAATTAATCTCATCATGCCTTTTCATCTGCTGCCAGAGCTCATCGTCAATTTTGACGTTAATCGCCTTTGTCATGAGGTAAATAA
>JACOVM010000035.1 GCA_016177345.1 Candidatus Woesearchaeota archaeon
AATATATATCATCTGCTAATGAATAGGGTAGAATGAGAAGCCTGATCCTTCATGCCAACCGGTTTGAGTCTCGCGTGAACACGCCCTCCAATAAGCCAGAAGGAATCGTGCCAGACCAAAAAACAGCATCTCTTGAGGTAATGGGAGAGGGAATTTTAGTCTTTTACTGCGTTGAAAAGCAAGACACCCTCGAAGAGGCAAACCAGCTATTCGACGAAGTCCTTCGCTGCTGCACTGATGTTAAAGCAAAACAGGTGCTAATCGCCCCCTTTGTCCACCTCTCCAATAACATCGCGCCATGGCCGACCGTGAAAGAGATCCATAATTATCTTCTCGAACGTATGGCAGGTACATCTCTCGCCGTGCAAACATCACACTTTGGCTATCACAAATCATGGCTGCTCGACATCAAAGGCCATAAATATGCTTACAAATATCGCGAGTTTATTCCCAAAAAGCAGATTATTCCAAAAGAGCAGATGATACCCCAACCAGTACCAATAATCAGTGGAGCATAACAAACAACATAATCGGGGGAAAACAATGGGAGACGAAATCTTATTAAGTGATCAGGAAGATCACCACGAAGAGGAAGAATTAGGAAAAATAGCAGAGCAAGAAATACAGCGCAGGCGTGGACGTGCCAACACTTGGAATGGCTTCTTGGAAGCTGCAGACCGGGCACTTGAGGATGGGCGGCTTCAATCAGCCATTACCCTGTACGAGCAAGCAGGAGCATATCAGGATGCTGCAAAAGCTGCAGAGCGCTCAGGGCAATACTCAAGAGCAATCTACAACTACATGCGCTCCGGAAACCAGCAAGATGCTGAATTTATTGTCCAGCTTCTTCGCGAAGGGCGACTATAGTGGGAATAAGAAGGAATAGAATAAATAGTACACCAGCAAACAATTACGTCGTTCCAAAATCTGGTGGGTTGTGGGTAATCCCTACAACTCACCACCCAGTGTTTTTAACTTATTGAAGGTTTTGAATAACCAATAAAACTGCCCAAATTCTCAATAGGATCGCTTTGAAAAACCAGGATAGGTTATTAAAAAGGTTTTTCAAAGCTCTCTATTTTACAAATTCCACATTTTTCATGCGCCGAAATTCTTTGTCACCAGTAAGAAAAGTCATACCCTCCTGTTCAGCGATACAGTACCCGAGTGCATCAACATAGGAAATATTTCTCTTGCGATGGCGAAGCTTGAAGCAAGCACCAGCAAAGATATGCTCCGGCTTAACATCAAACTCATAATCCTTAAAGTCAAAGAACATGGATTCTGCAAGATCCTCATCATAATCCTTCAGGACAGAAAAGAATAACTCGTATAAATTAAAGATAGTAGTAAACGTTTGCTCATGAAGATACTTCTGATAGGCAGGATTCCCTTTGATAATCTCCATCATCGCATAGGTGTCAAGAAAATAGCTTATTCCCATCCTTTTCTTAGCTCATCCTTCATTTTTTGAGAGTCAATCTTCCAATCCCTCAGCGTGCCAAAAAGATCTTTTAGCTTCTTCTTTTTATGCACCTCAATAACCACGTCATCCCCCACTTCAATCAGCTCTTCATCGATGATCCATCTCGGTATGATAATGCCCATTGAATTGCCCCATGCTTTAACCTTTGCATCAGTCACCGCCATAGTTATACAATTAGTTATACAAAGTATATAAAAGTTTCTATTTAGGGGGCAAACGTCGTTCCCAATGGATAATAATACACATTAACTAATGTATATCCATAATACACATTGCCAGAAAGCACATGAACGCATAGCTCACACGTTAATATCTTTCCATACCATCTCGATAGGCTTGAAATAGTCTCGAGTAAACTCAGCAGCAGCCTGCATAGAAAATGGCTTACAGGTATAAGCATCAACACTAAATAAGGGAAGCCTTCTTGCCGCTTCATAGCGGGGATAGGAATAGAAGTGCGCTCCTGATGTTCTCCAATGAATCCAGCCGCCATAGCCGAGCTCGTCTGCTTGATAGGCAAAAGGCTCACGAAGAGGCTGCATTTTCAACACTGTTGACAATTGCTTGAGGTAATCGGCGATGGCTGGCGGCTCAACAATTTCTATCGTTGTGCCTTCTATCATAATCCGCTGGCGGCAAAGGTCTGGCGCAAGGTTTTTCCATTCATGTTGCGTCATTTCGTCAATGGTCATGCTTTTCTCCTTGTTAATATATTGTTGAACAAGCCTTTATCTTCTTCTGTTACAGGAAGATCTCTTGTTATTACACCGTGAAATCCACCGCCAGCATGAATATACTTTCTGTCAGGAATTCCATCACTATCATAATCAGCCAGTGTTCCAATGCCATTTGCACCTGGCCAAACTTCAGTTAATCCAGCAAACTGATAGAGATGGTATTCACCAATATGTTCTGTGTTCAGGCTTCGTATTGTACAATAAGGTACTACTACCAACAATGGATAGCTGACTAATACGGCTGATGCTGTTTTCTTAGCCATAGCCCTCAGCCGGTCACAGATTGCCATAAAAACAAGAGGGGTATGGTAATAAATAAAACTTATTCATAAAAAATACGCTTTTTACCATAAAGTATATAAATAACGGTTATTATCAGGAAATCATGGACAAGCTGGA
>JACOVM010000036.1 GCA_016177345.1 Candidatus Woesearchaeota archaeon
CCTGTTCTTGGCAAAGAAAGGCTTGGACGTTATAAATTAAAAGATAATTTTTTCAGTTTTTGGTACCGATTCATTTTTCCTAATCAGACAGCCCTTAATATAGGAAATATCAAGATAGTCGAAGAAGAACTTAAAGAAAATCTTAACGCATACGTCGGCCGTGTCTTTGAGGACATCTGCAAAGACTTGCTTATCCAATACATAAACAAAGAGATATATTCCTATACTTTAGATTTTGAAAACATTGGCACGTGGTGGAACAGAACAGGAGAAGAAATAGATATCGTTGCATACAATCACAAATCACGAAAAATACTTGCAGGGGAAGTCAAGTGGACTGGCCAGCCAATGGATATAGATATCATTGATAACCTAATGAGAAAGTCGAAAATGATAAACTTTGCTGGGGAGTACAAATTCTTATTCATATCAAAAAGCGGATTCACTGATAAAGCGGCCTCAAGAATAAAAGAAATAAATGGAATATGCCTGGACCTTAATACCATTTCAAAAATGCTTGATGAGACTTAGAGCAACTTAGATGGTTTGTAAAGTTAATTATAGCTATTTCTTACAAAATCCCTTTTATAAAATGCCCACCATCAAAAAAAGCCATCGCTTCTGGAATGCCTGCTTTCGTTGCGATATCAAGAGTCTGGCCACGGGTGTAAAATAGAAAAGAATTCATCGACGTTGTCGCAACAGAGAGGACGGATGCCATGAAGAAGGGCAGATGAAGGTGTTTATAAGCCTTTGTCTTCATTTCTAGCTGTTTTTTTCTTTTTTCTCCCCTGCATGATAAGGAGAAGAAAGAAAAAAACAGCCATGGTTTCTCAAAAACAAATTTTATAAATGCACGAATTCTTTTTCATTTATGGATCTTGATGTTGAGGCTGTCCAGCTGAATACCGCGATTAAGCACAGCAATCCTGTCGTGGTAGATCTTCTCTCACAGCGTGGCAGGGCTATTTTCTTTCCCCGCTTGGGCATGATGTCGCAGACAACGCAAGCGCTTACCAAAAAGATAAATGCAACGATTGGAACCGCGTATGAAGAAGACGGGTCTCCTATCGCGCTTCGAGAAATCTCCAAAAGGATTATCGCCCCGGCAAAGGACGTGTTTCCTTACGCTCCTGTTAATGGCCGTGAACGCCTGAGGCAGCTCTGGCTGGAAGAGATGAAGAGAAAAAACCCAACGCTCAGCGCACCAACCACAGTTCCTGCAGTTACTGCCGGCATCACGCACGGGCTCGGTATTGCTACATACTTATTCGGGGAGCCGGGTGATTCTATCTTGTTATTCGATTACTTCTGGGGCAATTACCACCTTATTTTTGAGCACCCTTATGGGGTGCAGCTTGACCAAATCAACACGTTCGGCAAGGATAATGGGCTCGACCTTGCTGCGCTAGATAAGAAATTGAATAGCGAAAAAAAAGGAAAAAAGATTCTGCTCTTAAACTTTCCAAACAATCCCCTTGGATATACCCCCACAAACCAGGAAGCCAAGCATATCCTTTCTATCATCAAAAAATCTGCTGACAATGGAAACAAGCTTGTTGTTATTTGCGACGATGCCTACTTTGGATTAGTCTACAAGAAGGGAGTATACTCGGAATCATTATTTTCAACCCTTGCCGGCCTTCATGAGAATGTTATTGCCGTAAAAGTAGATGGGGCGACAAAGGAGGAATACTTTTGGGGATTACGCGTTGGTTTCATCACGATCGCGTTTAAAGGAATGACCAAAGAGGCTGCCGATGCCCTCGAATTCAAAATAAAAGGGGTGATTCGCGGTGGAGTCTCAAACTGCTGCCATCCCACCCAAACCATTCTAGAGATGGCATTGCAATCAAAAACTCACGCTCGTGAAAAAAAGCAAAAGTATAGCCTCCTTAAAAAACGATTTGATACGGTAGAAAAGGTGCTTCAAACAAAGAAGTATAAGGACTACTTTGAGCCGATGCCCCATAATTCTGGCTACTTCATGTGCCTTCGCCCAAAGAATGGGCTTGATGCTGAGGCAGTCCGACAGCAGCTGCTCAAGAATTATAATACCGGAGTCGTATCCATGTGCGGCTTGATTCGAATAGCCTATGCCAGCGTTCCACTAAAAACCATTCCGGTCTTGTTCGAAAACATTTATTTGGCGTGTAAGGACTTGAAGATAACTTAAATTCTTAACTTCCTTCACCCCACGGCAGTTCTCCAGTATTCTCCAGTAACAACACAAATTTATAAAGCTGGATGCGCCATGCTGTTCTATGATTACGGTCTACCGCAATGTTCGCGGTGTGGTCAAGCGTGGATCGCCAGAGGATATCCACCCGCTCCATAAGCTCTTATGGGTCTCTGCAGTAGATATCACCCCCAATGAAGCTGATGAGCTTGAGCGAAAGACTCGCATTCCTCGGCATTTCTTTCTTGAAGGATTAGACGAATATGAAGTTCCACGTGTCACCTTTGCTGACCAGATCGCGCGAATCATCTTCAAAAGCCCAAAGATGGATCACGAACGAGGCTGGGTGCCGTCTTTTTCCATTCTCTTCACACCTGATTATATCATTACCGTAAGCAAGCAGCACCATCCTGCGTTAGACAAGCTTGAGCGGGCAATCCAGAAAGATGGCGATAAAGGAGAGGTGTTTATTGACAGTCCCGACTTGTTTGTCTATGAAATCATCAAGCACGTCATGAGGGAATTCAGTGTTGTGCTTGACCAGGTGGAAGAGGATATTGACACCATCGAGGATCAGCTCTTGCGGCGCCCAAAACAAAGTGTAGTGCAGCATATTTTCAAGATCAAAAAAACGCTGATCTATTTTCATAAGGCACTAGCAGCAAATGTTGAAGTGATTGCGACGCTCGATCGCGGCCAGATTCCGCTGGTTAGCAAGAAAAACCTGCCCTGGTTTCGAGAGCTGTACTATGACATCAATCAGCTCATTGACATGGAAGCAACCTATCGGGATGTTGTCACGGGAACTCTTGATTTGTATATTTCAACGATCTCCAACAGCATTAATGAAACAATGAAAAAGCTGACCGTCGTTGCATCATTCGTGCTTATTCCAACGTTAATCTCTGGAATTTATGGAATGAACTTTCACTTCATGCCAGAGCTGGAGTGGAAGTTTGGCTACCCCTTCGCTCTCGGGCTGATGGCAGTATCCATCCTTTTCATCTATGCATATTTTAAAATGAAGGACTGGATGTGAATAAGAAACGAGAAGGGCGAAAAGCACAACATTTATAAACAAAATACGCCCTTAATTCTGCTTATGTTGTCCTTATTTCAATCACGCAGGGCAGTTTATCGTGTAAGAGCAGTTCTTCTCGTGATTGGCGTTCTTGCAATGGTCGCATTTCTTGGAACTGGAAATCCTGACACAATTACGGGCTTTCAGCTCTACCATGAAGGAAACGAGTGCTCAACACAATTAGCAAAATATGACATTACCTGTGCTTCCCCTTTATCTGATATGGTTGCAGTGTGTCAAACGACGACCATGATTCAGGTGTGCGGCACAAAGCAAGGCTGTATTGCCGTTGCACTAGATGCTTGTGAGTAAGGAGAAATGACCTGTCAAATTCTTCTAATGTTTTTTTAGTGAAGATAGCTTTAAATAATCTTTCAATGCACCTTGACGCATGTGCGGCATTATTGGATATATTGGAAAAAGACAAGCATACCCTATTCTTCTGGAAGGGCTCCAACGATTAGAATATCGCGGCTATGATTCAGCAGGCATCGCAACTGTTGATGATGCTCATGGCACAACAACCATTACCACCCACAAGGATAAGGGCAGGGTTGATGTTTTAAAGCAGTATTCAAGCGTTGGAACTATGGGGATTGGCCATACCCGATGGGCAACGCATGGCGTTCCATCAACAGTAAATGCACACCCCCATCTTGATTGCAGCAGCTCCATCGTTGTCACCCATAATGGGATTATCGAAAATTTTCGCGAGCTGAAAGAAAACCTTTCTGGCCATCACTTTCGTTCACAAACTGATTCCGAAGTTATTGCCCACCTTATTGAGCAACACTATAAGGGAGATCTTCACCATGCAGTCATGCACATTATTCCAATGCTAAAAGGAACATACGGCCTGTGTGTTCTCCATAAGAATAAGAGAGAGCTCGTTGTTGCCAGAAACGGAAGCCCTATTGTCCTCGGCATTGGCTCTGGAGAGCAGTTTGTCGCGTCAGATGCTGCAGCCCTGCTTCCCCATACTAAACAGGTTATCTACCTCGATGATTTTGAAACAGGAGTTGTAGCTGAGAATGGGATGAAAATATTCAACAAAAATAACCAGCTTGTAACGAAAGAGATTAAGACAGTTGCATGGGATGTGGAGATGGGCCAGAAGCATGGCTACAAGCATTTCATGATCAAAGAGATCCACGAGCAGGCGCAGGTTGTTCGTGATTCTTTATCAATCGCTGTTGATATTCCCCTATTAAACCAAACAGCAGAACCCAAAGTAAAAAAATTATTTATTGTTGCATGCGGCACGGCCGCCTATGCAGGCCTTATTGGAAAGTATGTTATCGAACAGGTTGCTCGTGTTCCAGTCGAATTTGATATCGCCTCAGAATTTCGCTACAAAAACCCAATTATTGAAAAAGGAGATATATTGCTTGCCATCTCCCAATCTGGCGAGACTGCTGATACTCTTGCAGCGGTTTCTCTTGCAAAACAAAAAGGGGCTTCAACGATCGGCATCGTCAATGTTATGGATAGCACGATCGCCCGCATTGTTGACTATGTCATTTACACAAGAGCAGGCCCGGAGATTGGTGTTGCATCGACAAAGGCCTTTATGTCCCAGCTCATTGTGCTGTATAAGATTGCAGAGCAGCTTTCAGGAACAGCACTTGGGCTCGAACAACTCCCCCTTCTTGTTGAAGAAGTCCTAAAAAAGGATGCAGCCATCAGGGAAATTGCGAAAAAGTATGCCCTGGTATACAATTTTATTTTTATCGGAAGAAACCTCAGCTACCCACTTGCCCTTGAGGGTGCGCTGAAGATGAAAGAAATCTCGTACATTCACGCAGAGGGATATGCAGCAGGAGAGATGAAGCACGGCCCAATTGCCCTCGTAACTGATGATGTGCCATGCGTTGCCATTGCTCCACGAGACAGCGTGTACGACAAAATGGTGAGCAATATTGAGGAGATCAGGGCGCGCAGGGGAAAAGTCATCGCCATCGCCTCCGAGGGAGATCATGCCATCCAAAAATATTGTGAGGATGTCATCTTCATCCCCCGCATTAATGATGTACTCACACCATTTCTTGCGATTGTTCCTCTGCAACTTCTAGCGTATCACATTGCTGATCTTCGAAACTGTGACATTGATAAACCAAGAAATCTGGCAAAGAGCGTAACAGTGGAATGAGGGCGCGTGAGTAATTTACCACTAAATTGTCCCCAAAATTACCCCAAAAACTGCCGTATCCTTCCCGCCTCAGCGATCATTTCTCCAATCTTTGCTGTGTTTTGATGCTTCAGCTCATGAACAATGCCTGATGTTATAGCTGCATGACCTTCATCAATATTACTCACCTTAATATTATCCTTACCCGCCTTAACATTACCTCCTTTATCACCTGCATTATCGAGCGAGAATAAGTTCAAAACAGACTGCACTTTCTTCTGAATCTCTCCAGGAAAATAAGAAAGGGTTTCCTTATTGAAGTACTGCATGGAATCAGCAAGGTCTTGATCGATATTCTTGTACCACTGCCGGATCTTATCAAGATCGCTCTCCTTCAACGATGCAAGGCCAAGAAATTCTGGGGGCAGCCCAAGAGAGTAGAGCGATGCACAGAATGGAATTGCCCTCGGCAGCTTTACCTTGCTGGTCTCTCGAGAATAGCCAAATAAGCCAATGTGAAGCTTTCTCCTTCTTCGCTGTGGAACAAGCGGGCTAATGCGATTGATCATTGGCACAAGCAGGTTGATGCATGCCTGATAATCCTTTTCAATCTTGTCAACAATTGCTGCAGCCTCCTTCGCATCCACAAACAGGGGGCTCTTTCTGCGCCGTGACTTGATTGCTTCAATTCCCTCTTTTACTTGCTCTTCTGGAAAATCATACTTGAAAGCAGACTGCACCGTGAAGGTCTGAACGCTTGGATAGCCAGCCAATATTTTTTCTACATTGGTCGGCTTGAGGTTTCCCCGAAATGGAGCAGAGCCGCACCCAAAAATAGGGAATATCTCGACAGACGTTTTTTGCTCGAGCTGGTGCAGCTTTGAGAGTGCGATCTTGTTCAGCAGGACAGCAGCAACAGACCCATAGTTCAGTGCAGGGTCGCTTCTGGCAAGCCATACCCGCTGAAGCTCCTTAATCTTTTCAAAGCGGATATATTTCTCAACAAACTTGTCCACCCCAAGAAGCGCTTCTTTTGTTTCAAATAAGGGTGTTACGCGAATGTCTTTTGGATTCAACTCCCCAAGCCACTTCGCAATGCTAATATCCCTATTGTAGATCGGCTTGTCCTGGCTCTTAATGATAAACGTTTTGTAGTACTCATGAACCCGAATAATGCTTTTTTCAGAAGAGCACATGGGAAGAAACACCTCAAAGATGGGTGCAATGCCCTTGCCATCAAAACCCTTGCTATAAAAGCGCTTGGCAATATCAAAATTTCTCGGAATGGAATGGAGCGTTTCCAGAAGGATCTTTCCCTCATCTCGCTCTATTTCAGGATTTGGAACACGGAGCGTGAGAAAAACATCTTTTCCGAGAACATGCTTTTGAAAATAATCAGGGTATTTCGTGAATAGCTTTTTGACCACAAAATTGTCTACTTCTTTTCCTTCAGAATCCCACAACTGCTCATCACAGCCGAGCGTGTCAAAGGCGTAATATGCTTCAATGACCTCTTCCTCCCCATTAATGACGTGGCTTGAGGCAAAAGGAGGAGACTGTACATTGTCCGGGTGCTGGGTACTCATGCAACGAGGAATCTTTACCATGGGCACACGTCTTTAGCAAACATCTTTATCTGAATCTTTATCCGATAGATTATCTTATCATAGATTATCCAATGGAGAATGTTGTTGAAACTGTTGTTGTAAAGAGTGGAACAATAAAAGAGGTGACAATCCCGATAAGAACACCAACTGCTACTTCAGCAGGGGTATGCCCAAGGCTGTAATGGATCTTATGCATGTGCATCTTTGTTGTTCTGATAATCTTGTTAATTGCTTTTCCTTCTTCGCCAGCTGTTCTTCTCACACCAACTGCGTCTCGGAGAACAATGACGGCTAGTATAGTGCTCACGAAGAATACCGTGCTTGTTCCTTCATAAAGATAAATGGAAAGGACAAGAGAGGTAACAAGGGCAGAATGCGTGCTTGGCATGCCACCGGTGACAAACAAGTAATGCCATGATAGGTGATGGCAATTCTTTCCTATAAGGATAATCATTTTCAGCGCCTGAGCAACACAGCCGCTAATAAGGACAGATAAAAATATGGGGTTCATAAGGAGCTCTTGTGCCATGGTCTCTTACGGGAAGAGGCTGTTTATAAATTTTTTTGCTGGGGTTTTCTTTTTTTCTTCCCAGTGCAGTTTCCTTCCTCATCGTACAACTATCCTTAGGTATCAGAAGGAAACTGCACTGCTTTTTAAGAAAAGTCATCCATCAACAGAACTATACTGTGGTGTAGGGGGAGGCTCCTCACTATGTTCGGAGCCCCCAAACCTGTGTTTTTTAGTCAAATACGAGGATCTGACGACTAAAACTGCAAGGAGATTTTCTACAGAGCCACCTAGACCACAACATTTAAAAAAAGGACAGCCTGTAAAATAGATATGGCATCGCCTCCTGCTCAGCATTCTTCCCAAACCATATTTTCGAGCGCTGACGAGTTCCTCCATTACCTCAAGAGGAGAGCACGGGGCACCGCTGTTATAAAACTGCTTTCCACCCTTGCCATTCTTGCAGCCATCTGTTACGTCTTCTATAAAACATCCAATCTGCCTGAATTTTTTGGCGGCGAGAAAGAACACCTTATCGACCAATTTTATATTAACATTGGACTCTTGTATGGTATCCTTGCCGTCTATTCTGTATTCGTTATCTGGGAGAAGTTCAATGAGATCATTGAGGTCATGAGTGAGGAAGCATCATCCCTTCTTGATCTCTTGTTTCTTGTTCGCCAGATTCGTGACAAGCCCTTTGTTGATAGCGTGACGAAGCGCGTCTACAATTATGCTACTGCTGTGAAGCATGCGCTCTGGACTGGCGCTCCAGTGGAGGACAGCAAGGTCGAAAGCACCTTTGAAGATCTCTTTGCCACATTTCAAAAAGCTGAGGTTAAAGGTGAAAAAGACACGCTGTTTCTTGATCACGCCATGGATGAGCTTCGTGAAGTTTCATCTGCACGAGCCATGAGAAGAGCGCTTCTTGACCAAAAAGTAACCCCGATCCAATGGTTTATTCTTATCTTCCTTCCCGTTTGCCTTCTCTTCATTTTTTTCATTACTGAAGGAGACGCTCTTATCAGAACCATTCTTGCAGGGCTGATGTCGCTAGCGTTTATTGTTGTCACGATCATCATCGCGGACATGGATAGTCCCCTTGGCGGTGAATGGGGAATCTCCCCCTACATGTATCAGCGCGTGCTGAGCAATATTGAGGCGTATGAGAAGAGAAAGAGATAGGTAGTCTCTGGTAAACAGCAAGTTCATAACCGTCTAGAAGATAGCTCTTGCTTTTTCTGGCCTGATTATTTGTATTCCACTGTATTCTTTAAGACTCAACAAATGCTTATCATAAGTAATAATATACTTGGATTTAGATTCAAGAGCACACTCAATAATTTTGTCATCATCAGGATCATCCTCGACAACAGCAATTTTGTTTTTTGGATCAACTAAGGTTGTGAATAATAACACTTTTTCCATGATATTGCAAGTTTCCATCTTATCATATTTAAAATCACGCTGAAGAACTTTACGAAACTCATCTAAAATTTCATTGGTCGTTACTATTTTTATGTTATGAGAGATTAATTCCAGCAACAATTTATGAGCAACACTGTAATCCCATTGGGTTGCAGAGATTAAGAAATTTGTATCTACTGTAACTATCATCTTTGTTTTCTTGCTCTCTGGACAAGTTCCGGTACGTCACTCTCTTTTATCCCTAGTTTTTCAGCTCTCTTCCTGCCTTCTTCTGCAATCCTCCCCAATTCATTGATTAATTCCTTCTTTGTGGGAGTATTTATTTTCTTTAATACCACAGTATCCCTACTTCCAGTAACTGCAAAGACCGTACCTTCCCCTGCATGGAGTTCTTCCCGAAGGTCTTGGGGGATTACTATTTGTCCTTTTGATGACATTCGTATCGTTTCAACACCCATGTTGGTTGCCTCCAAATTCCTTACTTTCTTACTATAAGTATAGCTTATTTAAATACTTTTCTGTCAAAAAACAGAGGTGGTAATTCCTACCTACTAGATTATGCGCCCAAAAAATCCGCCTGTCAGAGAAAGCACCAAGAACTATAACAACACCAAATTGAAGTGACTTCTTCTAAAGAGCAAATTCATGATAGCCTATTTATGATAGCTCAGTATAGCTTATTAATCCCCCTCAAATTCACAAAGCGTAAATGCTGAATATCCTTTCTGCTCAAGCCTTTTTCTGCCACCAAGGTCTGGAAGGTCAACAATAAATGCACATTCCTCTACTCTGCCGCCAAGCTTCTCCACAAGGGTAATCGCCGCAAGCATGGTCCCACCAGTTGCGATCAGGTCATCGATCATGAGCACGTTGCTTCCCTGATGAATCGCGTCAGTATGGATTTCTACCTTGTCTCTGCCATATTCAAGATCGTATTCATAGCTGATCTTTTCTCCAGGAAGCTTTCCAGGCTTTCGCACCGGCACAAAGCCTTTGCCAAGTGCAAACGCCAGCGCACCGCCAAGAATAAAGCCGCGCGATTCCACACCAACAACAAGGTCAATATTTTTGTGGCGATACCGGTCTGCTAGGCTGCGGATCACCAGCTGAAATCCATCAGAATCCTTAAGGAGCGTCGTGATATCTCGAAACATAATCCCTTTTTTTGGAAAGTCAGGAATTGTTCTTATTTTTTGTTTCAGCGCTTCCATATCAACACCTTTTATGTCATCCATATCTTTTATATTTATCATTTATATTCATCAGTACATCCAGCAAGTGTTACATCCTACTGGTTTTCCAGTCTGTGCTGCAAGCATCGCTCGCTTCACCAATTTTTGGTATTGCAGCAAGAATGATAGCCTTGACATTTTCTGCATTGCTCTTCATCGTCGCCATGATTCGCTCAATGTTTACTTCTTCTCCTGCCTTCCAACAATCATAATCGGTAACCATAGCGATAGACGCGTAATGAAGCCCTGCTTCTCGCGCAAGGACAGCTTCTGGGACAGTAGTCATGTTGACCACGTCTGCCCCCCAGCTCCTGAACATCATACTTTCCGCACGGGTGGAAAAACGGGGGCCTTCGATCGTGACCGTCGTTCCACTTTTGTGGCAGGGAATTCGAAGGTTCATTGCAGTTGTATAAAGAAGGTGGCGCAATGATTCACAGAACGGCTCTGCCATGGGAATGTGCATGATTTCATGGCCCTCATAAAAGGTTTGGTGCCGCTTTGTCGTGCGATCAATAAACTGGTCGAGCAGGACAAGCTCTCCTGGCTTTTTATCTTCTTTAAGAGAGCCACAGGCTGTCGGCGCGATGATATGCGTGACACCGAGCTCTTTCATGGCGTGAATGTTCGCGCGATAATTCACATTGCTTGGATAAATGCGATGATGATCTCCATGCCGAGGAAAAACAACCACGTTCACCCCCTGAACAGTTCCTATCGTGACAAGATCTGAAGGAGAACCATAAGGGGTATGGACCTTCTTCTTCTCAGGCTTGTCCATAATCCGTGGATCATCAACCCCAGTCCCCCCTATAATGCCAATAACGACCATAATCGTGCAGTGTTGCCTTTCTTTTTTTATGTTTTGTGGTGATTCTGCCCAGATACACTAACCTAAAGCCTATTTCCCATCCGGTGCAGATTTCCCATCCAACGCGGTATTCACCAGCTTATCCGCTTCTGTTTGGTATTTATTTTCACGCGGAACATGGGTGTAGGTTACCCGCTCAAATTTTTTTTCTGTTTCTTTTGCTTTGTTGTGGAGGGGAAGAAGATGCTTCGCCCGTACAATGTACTCATTATTCATCTGCCGGATGACAACCTCAGAATCCATGAATACATGAACTGTTCCTGTGGTGTACTTCTGTGCAAGCTCTAACGCCCGAAGAAGCGCAGTGTACTCTGCAACATTATTGGTTGTATGCCCTATCCGCTCATGGTGCTTGAGAAGGACATTTCTTTTTTCGTCCCAAACTACGACGCCAATGGCTGCCGGCCCTGGATTTCCCCTTGAGCCACCGTCACAGTTGAGGATGACTATTTTTTTGGCAGAAGTGCTTTGTTCTTGGCTTGTGGCATTTTTGCTTATGGCATTTCGAAGCTGTGCAACATCTTTTTCTGTCAATCGTTCGATGATCTCTCGGCATTTTACGAGCATGTACGGCGTTTTTTGCATCATCAATTCGGTTGTTTTCTCTGATACAGTTCTATCAGTATAATATTGGCTGTCGATTCTTGCACGCAACGCATCGCGAAGCAAGGCAATGTCTTCTTCAGTAAAATACTGCCGCAAATACTGCTTTGCGAGTTCGATGGTACAGGAAGGGATCTCGCAGGCCACTCCAATTTTCATGAGTACAGAGTATAAAGAAAAATAAAGGGTGTAATACGCTGTTGCGATCTTCCATTCTTGAACGGTATTCAGCTTCATGGAAATCAAGGCATTTTCTGCTTTCTGTAAATATGCCTGTGCAAGATTTGGTGACGGCTCAACGAGGCGGATGCCATCCTTCTGCTTCATACACCACAGAACATTAACCATTGGGGATCACCGCGCTCATGAACTGGTCTGCACCACTGAGAATGACATGATTGTCGAGAACCTCTCGGAGGAATATGTCTTTTTTAATATTTTTTTTAA
>JACOVM010000011.1 GCA_016177345.1 Candidatus Woesearchaeota archaeon
AACTACATTGAAGTATCGGGTAAAAAATGCACTGCTTTTTAAGAATAGTCTTCCGCTTGTGGAACTATCTTGACGTGTTGGAGGAGGCTCCTCGCCTTGCTCGGAGCCCCCAAATCGTTATGACGACTCCTAATCTATAGCTGGTCCCGGGAATCATACCATTGGGCTGCGGGATTGTAGCTGGGAGGGGCCACACAAAACTCGCCCTCAATGTTTACACGCAGTACGGAATGCTGGAACAGAAGTGATGCGAGTTTTGGTTCGGAGCCCCCAAGCGCTTATGACAATTCCTAATTTACAGCCAGTCCCTTGGATCATGCCGTTGGGTTGAGGATGTACAGCAGGGAGGGGCCACGCAAAACTCGCCTTCCGCAACACTACCGTACAGGATGCAAGAACAAAAGCAGTGCGAGTTTTGACAGTGGCTACTTCTACCCATTCACGCCCGACCAAAGGTCGCGGCGTGATTATCCTTCACGTTTCATAAAAGAACAAGACTGATGGTCGATGGAGGATTCTTTTTATCTTTCTTTAGAATTATAAAACAGTATAAAACAATCTGGAAATGACTAATAATAGCTAATCATCAAGAAAAAGAAGAACCTAAAAAAGAAAAAAACAGCCTATAATTACGGCTATTTATATTACAGCTATTTATTTTTTCTTAGCTGGTTTCAAGCCAATGGCGTTATAAGAGCCATCAACATTAAATGAGACATACTTCCCAACAAGCGATCTATCTCTTGATTTTGTGGCAATGTTATAAGTATTCTGGCCAGATCGTGATCTTGTTTTATCCACCCTAATAGAATTCGACTGTTCAACCGTTCCGAACAATTCTACTTTTGGTAATTGGGCTGTTACTCTTCCTCTTGCCTTTGTTGTCATAATCCATTCACCTCATAGGTTATTTCAAGAGTAATGATAGTGTGATTTATATTTTTTTCTATTCTCAGGCCGATCTACCTGCCGATCATCCCTTCATTTTCTTGTCAAGCTTTTCTTTCATGACTTTTCTCACTTTTTCAAGATGCTTTTTCACCCCTTTTTTTGCTTCATGAGCCTGTTTTTCCATCTCCAAGCTCCAGTTCCACATAATCATATTTTCATTTTTTATCCTATTTGCGTATTTCTGAAGGAAGGTCACGCTTTCCATCACTGTTCTCGATGGAACTGGCACTTGCTCGTCAGCATAGCCAAGGGTTAGGACAATAGTTGGGGTTGCACGGTCTGGAATGTTCAGCGCGATCCTTAGCATCAGCTCATCGAATGCGCCAACCCAGCAGGACGCAAGCCCTTGCTCTGTTGCTTCCAGCATCATGTTCATGGCAGCACAGGCGCAGTCTTCCAAAACATACTTCTTTCCTGCTTCCCCATAATGCTGGATTGGCCTTTCTGGAATAGAGCAGATCACAATATGGACTTGGGCCTCTTCCATCCATATCTGGTTCAGGCAGGCCTTTGCCACCTCATGGCGAAGCCCTTCTTCTGTTACCACAATAAACTTCCATGCCTGAAGGTTTCCCGCAGAGGGGGCATACCTGCCTGCTTCAAGAACATGTTGAATCTTGTCCCACTCTACCCCGACATCAAGATACTTTCGAATACTCCTTCGTTTCTTGATTGCCTCCAGGACGTTCATATCCTGTTTAAGGGCAGTCACATTAATAAATATTGTGTTGACTACCAAGCTGCATAATCACTGCATAATTAAAGGGATTATAGCGCCTAAAACCATGGAGTCTCCACGCTACCAAGGAAATCATAAAAAATTATATATAGCCCTTCTCTAGGATTTAGATAATATGAAATACACCAACCTTGCATCCCTCTACGACCAGCTCAGTGCAACAACAAAGCGCCTTGAAAAAACCCATCTTCTTTCAGAATTTCTTAAAGGCGTTCCAGAAGCTGATGTTCCAGAAATTACGCTCCTTCTCCAAGGCAGAATCTTTCCTGCATGGGACGATCGCCAGATCGGGGTTGCATCCAAGCTCGTGCTGAAAGCCATTAGCGTCGCATCAGGCTATCCAACCAATAAAGTTGAGGAGTTATGGAAAAAAACCGGTGATTTGGGAGAAACTGCTGAACAGCTTGTTGGCAAAAAAACACAGTTCACTCTCGTTTCTCATGATTTAACAGTTAAGAAAGTGTTTCAGAACCTTCGCAAGCTTGCAGAAATTACTGGAGAAGGCTCAGTGGATACCAAAGTGAAGCTTATTTCCGAGCTGCTCACATCAGCAAAAAAAGGAGAAACAAAATACCTTGTCCGCGCTGTTCTTGAGGATCTCCGTGTTGGCGTTGGAGACGGAACCATGCGGGATGCTATTGTATGGGCATTCTTCAGCAAAGACGCAGGAGTCACTTATGATGAGCATGAAAAAGATATTGTCGTTGAGAATCGCGAGCAGTACAATGCTATGGTTGAGGCAGTTCAGCACGCCTACAACCTTACGAATGACTTTGCAGAAGTCATCCGCCACTCACTGTCTGGAAACCTGAAAAAGCTTCAAGCATTGGCCTTTTCTGAGACAACCCCGATCAAAGTCATGTTGTATCAGAAAGTGCAGGATATCAAAGAAGCCTTTGAGCGGGTTGGAAAGCCCTGCGCCTTTGAATTCAAGTATGATGGGTTTCGTCTTGGCTTCCACAAATCCGGCAATGTACTAAAGCTCTACACGCGGCGCTTAGAAGACGTGACCAAGCAGTTTCCCGACGTTGCTGAAGCAGTAAAGAGCCATATCACTGGAAAAAGCTTTGTGCTTGAGGGTGAGGCAGTTGGGTATGATCCTGCAACAAAGAAGTATTTGCCGTTTCAAATGATTTCACAGCGCATTAAACGAAAATATGACATTGACAAGATAGCAAAGGAATTTCCTGTTGAGGTTAACGTCTTTGATATTATCTCCTTTGAAGGAAAAAACATGATGAGCCTTCCTTTTCGAGAGCGACGAAAAAAAATGGAGAGTATTGTTGAAGAGATTCCATTTGTCATTCGCTGCTCTGAAATGATCATTACTGATAAAGAAAAAGAGGCACAGGCATTTTATGAGAAGGCTCTTCGTGTTGGAGAAGAGGGGGTTATGGCAAAAAATCTTGATGGCATCTACAAGCCAGGCTCTCGTGTTGGGTACGGCGTCAAGGTCAAGCCTGTCATGGAGACCCTTGATTTAGTCATAACAGGGGCAGAGTGGGGCACTGGCAAAAGATCTGGCTGGCTGTCCTCTTTTGTTCTTGCCTGTTACGACAAGGATAATGATGAGTTTGTGGAGATAGGAAAGGTCGGCACGGGGATTAAGGAATTAGAAGAATCAGAAGGAGCAACCTTTGACGAACTCACGAAGCTGCTCAAGCCGCTTATTGTCGAAGAAAAAGGGAGGGAAGTTATTGTGAAACCAAAAATTGTCCTCGAAATCACGTTTGAGGAAATCCAGAAGTCACCAACCTATTCCTCAGGGTATGCGCTTCGATTTCCAAGGCTAAAAAATATTCGAGACGACAAGCCCGCACGAGAAGCCTCAACCCTTGACCAAGTTGAAGAGCTGTTTAGGGGGCAGAGAGGAAGGGGATAATGTTTTTATATCATGCGTGATATTTTACCAAATGTACATTAAAATCATGCCTAAACTCTTTTAATTCCTGGGCTATCTTTTCTAGTTTTTGTTCTATTCGGTCAAATTTCGTATCTATTTTATCAAAACGAGGTTCCATCCTGTTCAGTCTTAGGTGTATCATCTCAATATTTGTTTCTGCTTTTTGAAGTGTTTTTCTATAACTAACCACCCCGCTTATGACAGGGATTGCAATAACCGCATAAGGAATCATTTCCTGCCAAATTGGAGAGTGGATGACGCCAGCAAATTTTAAGATAATCCAAACTATAAGGATGATCTGACAGACGATTGACACCCAAAAAAGAATTATCGTCTCTTTATCAATGAGCTTTTTTATTTTGAGCGTTTCTTCCATACAATATCAATAAAAT
>JACOVM010000042.1 GCA_016177345.1 Candidatus Woesearchaeota archaeon
ATACAAAATATTTAAATAGTTGAGCCTCTTGGTTAGGGTGATGAAGCGAAAAGTGGTTCAGGTTGGCCCGACAACCTTAATGGTGTCTCTTCCACAGAAATGGGCGCAGCTTTATGGCATCCAGAAAGGGCAGGAAATTGACGTTATCGAGGAGGGAAATACCCTTCTTCTTGGCGCCTCAATCCAGCCCAAATTAAAAGAAATAACGATTACTATTCCAAGCAAAGAAGAATATCTTGGCAGGCTCATCACTGCTCCTTATATTAAAGGGTACAGCATGATTCATCTGAAATATAAGGACAGTTCTGTCTACAGCAAAATTCTTGAAACGATCAAGCTCTTGATCGGGTTTGAGATCGTTGAAAGCACGCTGCAATCCTGCACCTTGTCTAACATTTCTACGACACCGGAGGAAAAGTTTGATGTCTTGCTTCGCCGTTTGTTCGCAAACAATGTCATGTTTGCAAAAGATCTCTTGTCAAGAATTGAAAAAAATGAAGATGTCCAAGACCTTATGGAGTATGAAAGAAATATTAACCGGATTCATTTATTCTGTCGGCGTGTGCTCCAAACCAATAAAGCGAGCAGCATGGTATACACCCCATTGTCGTTGTACATGATTGTTCTTCATCTGGAAGAATGCGCTGATTGCCTAAAGCACATCGTGACGGTTCTGGGCAACCAACAAGCGGCTGGCCAAGGAAAGCTTCAAGCGTCCACGAAAGAGCTTCTTCTCGACTGCATTCGCCTTCAGGAAATCCTCTTTAGGGTATTTGGAAAAATATTAAATGGAGAGAACATCACTGGCCAGCTTAGCCTTATTCATGAGCACAAAAAAGTGAGGGATAAGGTCATGAACAATCTTCAATACTATCGGGGGAGTGCGCTTAACTCAGCGATCTGCGGCAGGCTTCTTGGATTAGTCGATCTGTCATTTCATATTACTGAAGAGCTATTTGATTGAACATTAGGTGGCTTGATCAGCAGTTTGTTGGAATTCAACATCGGGCATTCCAAAAAATTCTTTATCACCTGTAACGAAGAGGTGATTATTATGTCTTGAGAAGATATAACCAACTGCGTCGAAAAAAGATATTCTTTGTTTACGGTGGCTATGCTTGAATTTCATTGCTTCAATGAGAATAGGAAGAGAAACAGGAATGGCGCGAGCTTCAAGTTTTCGATACCAATAATCTGCCGTCTGTTGGTTATACTCTCGAAGAATGACGAGATAAAATTCAGATAGGGTTATCTCAGAAATAACAAATTCTTCTTCAGTGTACTTGATAAACACTGGTTGTCCTTTTGCTATTTCAACTAGGGCGTACGTGTCAAGGCATTTCTTCATGAGTATCCCATTTGCTTTCCAGCTCCTTTCGCGATTCAAGAACTAGTTGTTTTGATGACTTTCCACCAAATGATAGGGAGCCCCAAAGATCTTTTAGGACATTGTTTTTTTTTTCTATTGTGATCATAAGGTCATCTCCTTGTTTTATCTGGAGAGCATCAACTACCTGTTTTGGAATAATAACACCGATGGAATTCCCCCATTGTTTTGTTTTAACATCGACAGCCATAATCCTAAAATATAACTAAAAAGTATAACTAATATTTAAATCTTTTTACTACACCCCTCATTAGTAGTTACACATAGTAACCTTTATATACAACCCATCTTCCCCCTATATACCAACATTATAATAGAGGTACTCCATGGATAAGTATGTTATTACCAAGAAAATAGCCAAGGCAGGCAAAAACGCTATTATTGTCATTCCCAAAGTCCTTCATTCTGAACTTCAGCCACAAACCTTAGTGAAAATAACCTTAGAAGTGCTGAAGCGTCCGGAGGCGCCACAATGAGCGACGAGCAAAGAACCAGGGCAGTAGCAGTTATTGACTATCCAGCTCTCTCTACTTTTGTTATCAGCGGGCAAGACCAAGCACTTATTGCTACCGTTCATGCAAAAGTAGCGGCAGCCCATGATTATCTTGGCGCTCGCCTTTGGGTGGTTGAGCCGTACCGTGAAGAGCTCGACAGGTTACGCGAAGCTGATCAAGGCAAGCATGGC
The DNA here is from genome assembly GCA_016177345.1 of Candidatus Woesearchaeota archaeon. Classification (GTDB taxonomy): domain Archaea; phylum Nanobdellota; class Nanobdellia; order Woesearchaeales; family UBA12501; genus JACPCA01. The sequence goes on from JACOVM010000042.1 coordinate 2,073, forward strand.
GAGCTAACAGAAGCAGCACGCAAAGCCGCACTTCAAGCATACAGGAAAGCACATCCATTATTGTCACTACAGGGGGCGTATGTTCGCGCACGTAATTTTATTAGACGAAGAGGAGTGGCGTACGACCAGCCTGAGCCAGTCACTTCTCACAAAAGGAAAGTTCTCGAACGCCTTGTCAAAGAAGCAGATAATGCGATTGCCCAATACGATCGATTACGAGAAGCGCCAGTTCTCTTAGAACGAGTTCTTACAAGAATAGCTGCTGGTGAAGCAACTAGCGAGGGAATTGACAAACGCCTTGCCGAACTTGCCCAAGAAGCGGCAACGTATGACCAGAGAATTGAAAATATAGAAACGTTCTGGCTTGCTAGGCTACGAAATTATGACAAGCTGCCAGAAACTGACAAAGAGCAGCTCCAGCGAGATTACGATCACGCAGTCCTTGCGAAGAAACCAGATGATGAAACTAATAATGGAACTCGTGCTTTTTCATCTGCGATGGGAGAAGGAAGCATACCTAAAACATCATTAGCAAACCAGCACGTTCGACAGGTATTATGCGATAACCATTTTTATGTTAAACAACAAGAGCTGAAAGCAGCTCGAGAACGCGTTCGTACAGAAGTAGAGCTCCTTCGCTACCAGAAAGAATCAGTTACGAAAACACTGGGGAGATCTCTTATGTATCGAGATGGGGCTCGAAAGCTCAGCCTGCCATCTATTGTTCGGATGGGAAAAGTATTAACCCGCATTGACCAGCTGCTTGTTGGTATCCAGGATGGCATTCCTCTTCAAGAAATGGCTGAAGCACTGGAGTCTGACGTGATGGAAGAGCAGGAAACAAATCGTGTTATTGAGGAACTGGACAAGGACATCGCTAATGGCGTTGCAGCAAGCCTTGAGATTTACGAAACTCAAAATAGCGGGGCATTGACTCCTGAACAAAGACTAGCAGCAAAGATAGCTGAGAAAACATGAGACGATGGTTCATGACGATCGAGAGAGAATTCCTGAAGCTGATGTTGTTCGGCACTTTGATAATCGCTATCAGGCACATTGCCGAGAGCTTCGAAAAGCGTATGATCTTGCCAAGCAGATCAAGGAGCGATCAGACAGTAAGTTTAATGGCTTGCAAGGGCTGATAGAGTTTGAGGCGCTAGCACGTCGTGTTCTTGATCAGCAACAAGACCTCCATGATTCTCATGATCCTATCCAAGCTCAACTTGCTGAACATGTTCGCGATGTGTATAACGAATGGAACAATCTTGGTGTGCTAGACCTCGCTGCTGTTGGGCGATCGCAGGATGCCAGAGCGCGTTATTCGTTTATCGGAAGGCAGTCGACACATGCAGAATCCCAAGCATATCTTGATAGTCTTGTTGATAAGCAGTGGGGGCAAGTAGGAATATCACCATTTGCCAGCGCAAGTGATCTTCACTCTCTGTTCTTTCAATTAATGGGTGAAACAGTAACGTTGCTCAAATCTTGGGAAAGATTTGGAGAAAGACAGCTTACCAAATATGCTGAGCTTGTTGATATTGCTTATGCACCATATAGGATACGCATGGATCCTCCTGGTGATGCAACTAAAGCAATGGACTTGATCAGTGCTGTACAGCGTATTAGAGAAGCATTTGATGGGGGGGTCATAACTAATACAACACTTACAGAGACAGTAGGTGAACGTGGAATCGTCCAGTCTATTCGTAGAAATGGGCTTTCTAAACCGTATGATCCCCTTAAAGATCTTTGGTTTGGCAATCTGAAGAAAAAAGATTCTCATGACATGCTACGATTCCTTTTTGGAGTACCAATAGAGACACCTATCGAACACTTGATAGCACCTTTAGAATTCATAAGTGGTGTTTATGCTGAAGGCATATCAATCGAGGCACCAGCGCGTATAGATCCATCATCCTCCAAAGAACTGGTTGTGGTTATGTATAGAACTAAACCACTTATCCATCATGATGGTATACATGTATCTCCTGAAGACAGAGGGTTTGTTATTCGCCTTGGCATGCCACTATCCAACACTACAGGCTACGCCATTGGAATCGATCCACTGAAAAAAGCCTGGCTTGACTATAAAACAGAACACTGGGCAGGGCAGGAAAGGCAATGACAGATGATACTATAAAGCAATTGATTCCAGAAGCTGACCTCGTTGCATCTTTTGATGCGCGATATCGGGCGTATCATGCTGCTCTTCAACGGGCTGGAGAGCTTGCAGCAACATTGGCTAGCCCTAGCGCTCGGAACGATGAAGCATTTGGCGGCCTTCAGGGGGTTATAGAATTTGAGCGCCTTGCTGACAGGCTTCAGAGGGATATTGATCTTGAAGAAGCGTTGACTCATGGCGAGCGA
>JACOVM010000038.1 GCA_016177345.1 Candidatus Woesearchaeota archaeon
GATCTTGACCTGAAGGACAGGAAAATCTTGTACGAACTCGACTGCAATTCACGCCAGCCCAACTCTGACATTGCCAAAAAAGTAGGGCTGTCAAAGCAGGTGGTGGGCTTTAGAATTCACCGTCTCTTGAAGGATGGCATTCTTTCTTCTTTCTATTCTATTATTGACATATCCAAGCTTGGCTTTACTATTCATAAGAATTTTCTCCGCCTCCAAAACCTTGATCGTGGCAAAGAAAGGGAGCTGATTGATTTTTTAGTGCACCATCCCCATGTTGTTTGGGTTGCGAGCTGTGATGGCAGATTCGACCTTGCCTTTGGGACGTGGGCAAGAGACATGGCATTTCTTGATGCAACCATAACTGAGCTTAACAAAAAATTTGGCATGTACATTGCTGAGCGCCAGATAGCAACTATCATTCGAGGTGAATATTTTACCAGAGATTACCTGATCGGCCAAGCACCTAGTAAAAAAGAACAGGAAGGATATTCAAAAAAGCAGCGAACTAAAGAATCCTCTTTTGGCTCCGTCCCTTCTCCAATAAAAATGGGCAAGGTTGATTGGGCTATTTTACATATTCTTGCAAAAAATGCGAGGACAACAGCGGTGGACATTGCAAAGAAAACCTCTATTAGCGCTGATGCTGTTGCTGAACGAATAAAAAGATTAGAAACATCTGGCGTATTGCGCCGTTATAACCTTTTTCCAAATGAATTAAATTATCCTTACCTTCATTATAAAGTCCTTATTGGATTAAGGAATAGTACAGAACATCGCGAAAAGCTGTTTCTAGAATATTGCAAAATACACTCTAATATCGTCTATCTTGTAAAATCACTTGGCCCTTGGGAATTTGAAATTGATATCGAGGTAGACAGTGCAGACCATTTTAGAAAAATCATGATGGATATCAAAGCACAGTTTAGCGATATCCTTAAGGATTATTCATCCCTTCACCTCTACCAGGTTCATAAGTATAATTTCTGCCCTAGCATTCCCCTCCCGCCAATCACCAGAACCTTGTCATAACCAGAATTCTTCTTTTAGGCTTGGCATGGTGATTGACATATTTAAAGAAATACCTGGCGTTTTTTTGAAGAGTAAATATTGTCAACGTGTTCTCTATTGGAACAACTCGTGCAAGCTCCTCTTGTCCTGTTGTAATTACGGTATAGCCACCTGCCTCTTCTGGCAGCGTTGTAAGATCGAAGATGCCATACACTCCTTGTTTTTGGTGAAGGCCATCATAGAGCAGCGTGTACTGGCCATGGCTAAAAGAAAGCACATCAATGCTCTTCCAGGAAACAGGCTTTCCAGCAATAGAAGAAATAAATTCCTGAAATGGGGCAGAGTGAAGTACATTCAAAAACCTGCTCATCATCACACCACCAGCAACCTTGTCATACTGGTATTGGTCAAGAACAGCCTGGCTGATCCTTGTCGAGCATTCCAGATCATCTTGAAGCTTAAAAAATGGAAGCTCTTGAAGAAATTGCTGAAGCTGAACAATAGGAAATTGCTGTTGTTGATATGCTCTTGCAATGTCGAAAAGTGCAGGCGAAGACAGATAGTGCTGGCTTACCCATTCCTGAAGGATATTACCCATAAAACCACCCGGTGATTGACAAGCGCTGCTTATTTGTTACAACCTCACTCACTTGGTGAAACGATTTTTTTGATACCCGAAATAAGAACAAGGTATTAAATGCAGGCAGGGAGGACTTGGCAATCACGCTGGGATGGCCCTTCTTGTCAACATCAAAGAACTGCAATTGCCCCCCATCGCTATCGGTGAAGCCTTTGGTAAGGTTCATTACATAAGCTACCTTCCTTCCCTCCAACCGATCATCATGGGAGAGAAGGTAATCTCCTGAGGTGTACTGCTGCCCTGAAGCATCAATGGACACTAAAGGGGATATGCCTGTTATTTGCTTGATGAATGACAAAAATGCAGGTGATGAAAAAAACGAGAGATATTCCTGAAGAAAGGGATCAGCTGAAGAGCAGAGGTCATCGGTTTGCTTGAACTGAAATAAGTCAGTATTTTTGTCGTGCCATTGCTGGCGAAGAACTGCCTCACGAAGGAGCTCTGCTCTCTCTTCTAAAAGAAAGGAAGGCAGAACAAGATGGGAAAAAGGCTTGGCAGAGAAGAAGGAACGTTGCAGCTCTTTTTGCTTTTGGAGGTAAGAGGGGTTTATCCACGTTAATATCTGATCCATGGGAACCACAAAAAATTATTTTTTCCTCTTCTTGAGATAGGTAATTCGCTTCATGTTTCAGCCTCTTCTTTACGCCTGGCAATACACTGCTCATAGACTGGCTTGAAATCTTCGTAGTCATTAATAATCTGAATGGCCCGTTCAATCACTCTTCTTTTGTTCTTACAGTATATCAATCTCCCATGGAGGACTTCTTTTTGCACATATAATGGCAAGTCTTCTGCTATTTGGATGTCATATCTATCTGGAAGCCTGCCACTAAGCTGCATTCTTGCTTTTTGCCTTTCTTTTTTTGGCAGGGCTAACGAGATGCAAAAATCAATATCTGATAATGATGTTTCATTTCCCTTGCTTTGAGAGCCATATAACATGATAAATTCAGTCTTTGCCAGGAGATTAAGCTTTCTGAGCTGCTGAATGAGTGGCTTTATTTGTTCCATACAATGATAATGTTGCTTATTCTTTTTATGTCTTGCGGTACTTTTACAAAATATTAATAGAAATCCAGCGTTCTATCGCGGTCATATCCTGCCCTGCATGGTAATGAGGTCCTCAGTGGTTAACTTTTGTTTTTTTGCAATCTTCTTTTCTACTTCAGCTTGCTTTGCGCGAATAATGCTGTTGACAGCCTGCCGGCGCTCTCCTCGATGCTCCTCAGCAATGCCATCCAGCTTTTCCTGAATTCCTGCAATCTCATGGAGCTTTTCTTTAAGCTGCCTGTTGAGGTCATTGCACAATGCGCGGTACACTTGGAAGTTCTCAAAAGCCTCTTTTTCTTTACTGCGGAGGCCGTTAAGCTCTTGAGATGACTCGATAAGGTCGCCATGGCATTCCTGGCTGTCGTTTGCTTTTATTCTTACTTGCTTATGCGCATCATCTGACTTCTTTCGAAGCTCGTCAAGCTCCTTGGATATTGCATGCATGCGCTCAAAGACGTCGCTTACCTTTTTTGCCCCTTCATATTCCTTCTTTTTTTCTTTGATGCGCTGCATGATGAGCTTTTCTTCAGAAGGAGATGGCGCTTCAGTTTCGATGATGAACTCCAGGCGCTCGATTTCTTTTAAGATTTTAGAAGGGTCGCCCTGGATCTTGTTATTTCGAAGAGTGGAGTTTTTCTCGCGTTGAAGGGCCTTGATTTGCTCCACCTTCTTTTTGATTTCATCATTGATCTCTTCTCTTTTCTCTTTTGATTTTTTTACTTCTCCGGTCAATTGGTCTCGTTCTGACTTTGCATGCTTTATTGTTGGAAGAACACCTGATATTTTTGCAGACAGCTTTTGCCCTTCCTTGAAGGCAGACTCTCTTTTTTTAGAAATATCATTCAGTTTTGTTCGTATTTCAAAAATAGCCTTTCTGTATTCTTGCAGCTTCCGAAGAAGATCTCCCCTTTCATTTGC
>JACOVM010000039.1 GCA_016177345.1 Candidatus Woesearchaeota archaeon
AAATTTCTTTAGTAATTTTTTTAATTAGGAATACTTGCTCAAAAAATACAATTGCCCCGACTGTCTCCGAAAGAGTTACATAAGCCTTGGTAATGATATTTTCAAAATTTAATGAATAAGCCTTATTTTTTCCAACAGTTTTAGCAATAAGAATCCTATCTTTTTCTAAATCTTTAAGGTGCGGCAAAAGAGTTACATGGTTTTTTTTAATCAATTGTGCCATTTCCCTAACATGAAACTGCGCTAAATAATCTGATTTGAAGAGGCTAATTATTCCTAATTTTGTATTGGTTGTTTTTTCTACCATATGGTCTTATTTAATACCAGTATTATTTAAATGTTATGTTTTAAAGTTGTCTTTTAATAGTGGCAAATCTATGGTAAGCTTTATAAAGGCCAAATTTACTCTTATTCCCATGGAACGAAGAATATTGCAGCCAGAACAAATTATCGTTCCTGGCGAGTATGAATTAGGAAATGAATCCATCGTGAAGATATACTTTAGGGTTTTTGACGCTGGGCATGGGGTGGATTTGCCACCAGTAATTGTAGCAAGAGCTGATGTTGTCAGTGAGGAACAAAGACAAAAAAGACTAGAAGAATAAATCAGAATATTGGAGCTACATGAAAGAGTGTATAATGAACTTCATTACATTAAAATCTCATATGACTCATTAAAAAAAGAGATAACTCAGGATTATGCTCAATTTAGAAGAGTGATTCAAGGAGCGCCATTCTATCTCTTAGATGGGAATCATAAGAGCGCCGCAGCTACTTTAACACACAATCCGATTTATGCTTTGGAATTACAATCAAGTAAAGATATAAAGGAAGTAAGAAGAATGATTAGGTGTGGGGAATTGTTTGATTTTAAAAGACCTGAAACTTCTCTTGAAGAAATCGCCACTGCTTTTGAAGAATATTGCTTAGGAGAAGCCAATTCCATTGGTAGAGGAAAAATGGGCAATGTGAGAACGGTAAGACAAAGAATAGATGAACTGGCTTCTAACGGTGATTTACCGGCATATATGAAAGAAAGGTATCACAGGGCAAAATAATTCCTCCTGACGTAGTCAAGAGTATCAGCTGCGAAGCAATGGTTGGCACTTCTGCGTTACTCTCAAATTGGAACTAACAATGTTATAAGCAACACTAATCACTGTTCAGCTGTAATCCCTCCAGGTATGCTTGCACTTTTCGCATCGCATAAATTTTGTTTCTGGCTCGTCAGACGCTCTTGTTTGAATCAGCCAGTAGATCGCTTTGCCGTGCCCGCATTTTGGGCAGTCAGCATCAATGACGGGATTGGAGCCGAGCTTGTCAGGGTCAACTGCTTCAATCGTTTCATGCTCTTTTTTCTTAACTGTTTCTTTGCTAAGCAAGCGCAAGCCCCCCGCAGTAGAACTAGCCGTGTAACCGCAGGAACAGCCCATCACACTCTCTTTTCCGACTTTTTTCGGGATTAACAGGCTTCTGCAGGTTGGGCAAAACATAGTATCACCATATTAATGCTAGACTCCTGGAATGTGGAGCAGTCGAAGCAGAGAAACGAACCCTAACTTAATGTATCCTAAGAAGGGAATGCGAAACACTGCTTTTCCAATCACTTGGGTCTGCGTAATCGATGTTTCAAAGGAGTGCTGCGTAGGAACGTTATCTCCCTTTGTTTGGAACACATAATTCCCATCTTGTTTTTCAATAACGACAACGCGATGAATAATGGGCTCTTTTCTGACAGCTGTTTGGAATACTAAGACATCACCGCGCTTGACATCTTCCGGGGCGACTCCAGATAGAATCATGATATCTCCCTTGTTAAATCCATGGGTGAAGGGATACTCCATAAACTCTTCTTTACCTATGCTATGCTCAAGATACCAGGGAGATGATGTATCCCACCAAGATTCAATATCACTGGTATGCTCCATGCTTCCGGAAATGACAGCAACAACAGGGAAGGAGGTGCCAAGCATCAGTCCAAGAAGAGGATAGACAATAAATTTAATCAGCACAAAGACCAGAATAATATTAATAATCCAGCTTGCGAGTGAGTCATCATACCAAATGAAATGCCATGTTTTTTGGCATACTTTTTTAAACTCCTCCCAGTTCATGTTCTTGAAGTCAATGGGGGAGCTTATAAAGTTTACGCAAATGGCACGAGACGAGAAAGAAAAAATAGCAAAACAGGAGACGCGGAAACAAGAAGCTCCAGAAACACCATCCCCTCAACGTCACGCTCGTATTCGTCGAAGATTCTGCCCAAAATGCGGCATAAAAAATGAGGATGGCGAATTGTGCAGCAATTGCCGCGTTACCGACCTCCCAAAAAAATTAATGGAGGACAGTGTTGAGGTCAAGTACTGCACAGCCTGCAAAAGATACTTATCCAGCAGGGTGCATGTTTCGGTTCGAAACATTAGTGATGTTCTTCAACGCCAGCTTCGCCCTTTTTTTTCAAAAGGAAGCCCGTTTCAGCTTGATGTTCCTGAAGTAAAACAGTGCGGCCCAGGGATTACTGAGGAGATTATAGTGCAGCTTCATCAAGGGGCAAATAGTTATTCTATCCCTGTTTTTGTTTGCTACACCACCTGTTCAAATTGTGGAAGGAAGGGAACTGACTATTTTGAGGGTGTTCTTCAGCTGCGCCATACCACTCCGGATATTCTTGCGAGGATCCGCAAAGAAATCAATAGGAGGCCATCACGGGGTTTTGTCACAAAAGAAGTTCCTGTTAATGATGGCATTGATTTATATCTCACTTCTCAAACGTATCTTCAAGCCCTTGGCCAGAAGCTTCTGAAGAGATTTGGCGGAGAACTCAAGGCAAGCTCACGAATATTTGGCCACGACCGGCTACGAAGTAGGGATGTTTATCGAAGAACAGTCTTACTCATTCTTCCATCATTCGGAATAAATGAGGTTATTGTTTATGATGGCAAGCTGGTGAAGGTTACTCGGCTTGGAAAGAGCATTCGCGGCGTCGATCTTCGGCAAAAGAAAACAGTTACTTTTATTCCAAAGGAACAGCCGATGGTTCTTCAAAAGCATAAAGTAATGGTTGCCCAAGTCCAGCCAGGCGTGCATGTTATTCATCCAGAAACATTCCAGCCAGTACTTCTTCACGGGATTGTTCAGCCAGAACAGCAGCTCCAGCCGGGGCAGAAGGTTGTTGTGGTATTCTACAACCACGCATGCTGGTTTGTGAAGTGAGCAAAGTGAGCTCTACCTTCTTGTGTATCAACTATGTATTGGTTACCTATACTCACTTATATATTGCCAAGCCTTCTCAATAACAGCCTGATTCTTTGCTGCAGCATTGTCGCTGTCCACCCTCTGCATTTTCCGTTGGTACAGCCTCTTGTGCATGTGCCAAGCGAATATGTCTTCTGCTGTACATAACATGATGACGATGGAGAGCCAGGCAATCGGCAGGTAGGAAGATTCACTGTTTGGAGGGCATCTTTTCCATCGCTACTGCAAAAGGATCTCCCATTCACTGTTGGAACTCCACACTTGCTGTTACCGTAGCATGCAACACGATAGATGCGAAGCGTAGTTGATTGTTCAGTGCTGTCATACCCATCATCAGCAATAAATGTTAGGGTATAACGGCCTGCACTTCCTGCTTTTTGGCGCCACGCAAATGTACAAATGTTTCCTAAACCGTTTGGCTTACAAGATTGGAATTCAAGACTGTCAGACACGGTACCTCCTGATGTGGAAGAGGATAAGCTATACGTTAATGTAAGTGTGTCTTTAAACGTATCTTGATCAATATCGGTCACGTAAACGTCAATCGTGATAACCTCTCCTTCATAAAAAATAGACCGGTAGGAAAGGTTATTCAATTTAATATCATTAATGATCGGTGGTTGATTTTCGATAGTAAAATTGATGGCTATTCCAGACAGCGCGTAGTTGAGTGTGCTAAAGTTGTTGACGGAGCATCGAAAGTTGTTGCTTTCACTTGGATTACACTGCGTATAAGGAAGAGGCCTGCCGCATTGGACGCAGGCATCGCACAGGTTACCACTGGTAGCACATGCAAAACAGTAAGCATCTTTGTCTCTGCAGTCAACACACGAATGCCAAACTTGAGAAACAAATTCGATAGGCTGTTCCTTTGGATACCCCTCTGGTGAAGCCCACTGAAAAGTAAGATCGAGCTCTTCTTCCTTGCTCACCTCAATCTCTTGTGGGGGCAAATCATAAACGCATCCTAATTGGTTATCAGTCATGACTGATGCCCCAACCCAGATCTTGTGGGAGAGCGGCTGGAAAAAGTTCTCGTCTTGAAGATGCTCCTGAAAGACAATCGTCCTGCCATACTGGCCTGTGTCGATATCCTTAATGATCGGTATCGGATGGGTGAATAGGTCAATGCCCTCTCCGATAGAAGCTAAGCATGTTAGTACTTGTCCATTAAATATCCCACAATGCCCCCAGAACGCCTCCTCAGGGTGTTCTGCCTTATCGACAATTACATCAATGATACTGCCGACAAAGTCCCACACCTTTTTAACCTCGTTGAGCCTGCATTCAACATAGACTGAAGGGTCAAGGTAATTTGTTGCGTTGATATTACAGGATAGCTTCTCTGGGTCAAATCCAATAACAGAGAAAGTATAACTTCCGATGCCACCAGTTACATCCTTTCCAACTTTGATCGCTCTAATAGCTAAGAATGGAGGGAAGTCGCTCATGGCAAGGCCGATGTTGACGGGCAGCAGGATAGCAAACCTGTCATTGATGTTCCCATCAGTCGCTTGATAGGTAGAATAGATAGCCAATGCGCCCCCAAGTGCATTGTTCAGATTTTTGAGATCATGGTTAATAAATTGATGAGTTTTGGACATGAGTTTAGCAGCATCTTCTTCAATCATCCTGCTTGCGTCTGTCTGGAGAAAAACAACGTCATCAATTCCATCCGCATACTTGAGCGTGATCTTGAGATGATTGTCTGCTGATGCCCTCGCTGCCCTTGTTATAATCTCATTATCGATGAGAATCTCGAGCTGTTCTGGATTAAGAAGAACATAGCTCACCGTGTCAGACGTGGCACCCGAAAGCGACACGACATTAGCAAGCACTATTTTACTCGCATTGCTTTCTGTTTCATTCGTATAAAAGACCTCATGAACCCTGCCTTCTGATGCTAAAATACCTGCGATGGGAAGCATAAGGTCAATCGGAACAAGGGCATGCCTGCCAATGATGGACGAATAATCAATGTCACTTGTTGTATCAGCATCATTTGTTGTATCATTATTGGTATTGTTCGTTGTATCAGTTGTGGTATTGCTTGCGCTGGACACACAAGTCCCTGCCTGGCACATCTGCCCAATCCCACAGGCAATGCCGCATGCTCCGCAATTCAGTGAATCTGATTGGAGGTCAAACCCTTCATCAACCCCTGCAGCACAGTTGTTGTCAATACCATCGCAAACCTCTGAGGCAACACTATTCACTCCTGGGCTTTCGTCGTTGCAGTCCACCTGCCCTTCATTCGTGCAGAAGCCATCATTATCATTGTCGATACAGTCGTCTCCAACAGTAAATGCCTTGGACAAAGAACAAGCCTGTGGAGCAACACAGGGTTCAATACGAACAGTGTACTGATACGTCCCCTCAAAATTAGCTGGAATAAAGAAGTAATGATAAGCAACTTTTGTTATTGCTGGATTGATGATACCCCTATCATCATGGTGGTGGACGCGGGAGCCATCATAATATACATCAAGCGTATAGGAATAATCCCCTTGAGGCCCATTATTGGTGATTTGTGCCCCGAATTTCATGTTCTGGTTCTGCTGAAATGTTCCCGTGACTGCATTATCATCTGTTAGTGTCCAAATGCCATCAAGATTTAATACTGGAACATCGACCGTGAATGATTTACTCATGCTACATTGTGTGGGAGGAGAGCATGGAGATACGCTCACATCATAAGTGTATTCTCCCTGCCAGTCATTAGGGATAAAGAAGTAAGGGTAAACGACCTGGACAATGCCTTTGCCAATTGTTTTTGTGGTTGAGATTCGTTGAACTTCTGCACCATCTTTTTTGATGATAAGGAGAGAATCATAGGTTCCCTCTGCCCCGTTGTTTCTTACTTGGATGCCAAATTTCATATTTTCATTGCGCTTGAAGCTGGTGTCAATAGAATTATTCTCATGCAGCGACCAGATTCCCTCAAGCACGACGCTTGGCTCGCAAAGCTCGTCAACAGCGCCATTGCAGTCATTGTCTATGTTGTCGCTGCAAACTTCAGCAAGGCCAGGCTTAGCATTAGCGTTGTTGTCATTGCAATCTACAGGAGACCCGCAGTTTGCGAACGAGCCATCCCCGTCATTATCGGTGCATGGAGCACTCACGGAGAAATCTCTTGCTATTGAGCACTGGCTTGGGCTGTAACACGTGTCTGATGTTGAGCGCATCGTGTAAACTCCATTCCAATCATTTGGGATAGTGGTCGTGTCCGTGAATTTCATCGCTTCTCCATTATTAAGGTTCGTCGTGCTCCACTGGTTAGAATAAACAATTGATGAGCCTTGAAGGATCTCAACCAATAACCGAAATGGCCCGTATGCCCCCGTATTTTGGACGTGAGAAATCAGGTTTATTGTTTCACCATTGTTAAACGAGCTCTTCGGTGAGCTGCCAGAATCTGCTGTTTCGACAGACACGATGCCAACGTTCGTGTTGCCAACACATCCATTGCTATTTTCGCAGTGTTGATTTGCTGTGCACGTGGTAAGGCTTTCCCATTCACAGTTGCCATTGAGGTAGCCATAGGTCATATCATCCTTGCATTGCCACGACGCAGTATTGTAGCAAGGGGGGGTGTAGCCGTAGGTTTTGAAGGTAAGATCATAATCGCCCATGATATTGCCTGGAATCTTGTATCGCAATGCCGGATTGGCATCATAGGTCGCTTTCTCCCAGTCCAATGCAGAAAATCCCGTTTGACCGCCGCGATAGTTGACGGCAATCCAGTACTTCTTTGACGTGTCTATGTCCTTCGTTTGAGTAAGTGGTATCTCACGCCAGGTGAAGCTTCGCGGCGGGAGATAGCAGAAGTCTTCAAAATTGTAGGCGTAAGCAACCGTGTCGCCCATATCATTTCCGTTGTTTGCGCTTTCCTTGATCTCAACATCAATTTTGTTCAATGCCCCTCTGCAGGATATGCTGTTGTCATAGTTCATCCGTAGCCGCAGGTCAATGCTGGTGATGAACACTTTTGATGGCTGGAACTGCTGGCCGGCCCACTTGTGAGTATTTCCTCCGTCAATATAGAACCCAAAAGACGCCCCGCCTGCCGTCTGTTGCTGATCAAGAACACTGGTATAAGCAAGCGTAACGGTAGAATACAGAACAGTAAGAAGAATTGCTACCAACATTATGGAAGTACCATTGCTGTTCTTGTTTTTGCCACCAAATCCTGTGCTCTTATTGGCCGGTTCTGAGTCTTGCAGCGAGTCTTTTTTCACCATTCTTCACCAACCCCACCAGCACCATAAGCTTTTATACTCATTAAGCTCTTATGCTTATTGATGAACTTGTTTATT
>JACOVM010000043.1 GCA_016177345.1 Candidatus Woesearchaeota archaeon
TTTTCTCCACCCTATATTATTTTAACTCTCGAGAGAAAAAAGAGAAGAACGAGAGGGAAAAACAAAAAAGGGGTTGATGGGAATGAGAAGAATATGTATCATTAATCAAAAAGGTGGTGTTGGAAAGACAACAACTACCGTCAATCTTGGTGTTGGCCTTGCCAGAGAGGGAAAACGTGTTCTGATTGTTGATCTTGACCCCCAAGGAAATATTACTACCTGCCTTAAAGCAGAATCAAAAAAGGATCTGTATGATCTTCTGATCGAGAATGCTGACGTTGGCGAATGCACCAGCCATGTCATGGATAACCTGGATATTATCAAAAGCAAAGAAACACTAACGAAAGCGGAGCTTATTCTCGTTGGAGAGCAAAGCAGAGAGCTTGTGCTGCGCAGAAAGCTCGACAAGATACGAAATTATGACTACGTCCTTCTGGACTGCCCACCCTCTCTTGGCTTGCTGAACCAGAACGCCATGTTATTTGCTAGTGAAGCAATCATCCCAACCTCAACAGACATTCTTGGAGTTGATGGCTTGAATAAGATGATTATGGCACTGCAGCAGATCAATGAGGTGTTCAATCACTCCATTGCCATCAGCAAGATCGTACCGACCATGCATGACTCCAGAAACAAGGTGTGCATCGAATCGCTGCAAAAAATTCAAAGCGAATACTACCAGATTGTTGCGGACCCAATTCGAATTAACTCAAAGCTGAAAGAATCTCCAGCAGCGCAGCAGTCTATCTTTGACTATGATCCAAGCTCTCGCGGAGCAACAGACTACAAGAACCTTGTCAAGATGGTCATTCGTGACGAGGGAAAATACAGCTTTTCACCAACCCCAAGAATGAGCGGACGGATGGAGATTAAGGAAGCAGTGGTCTAACTGCTTTTTCTTTTTCTACAATCACTGTAGTATTTTCAATTCTAAAATGGGCGTTGAGGAATTGTTTTGTAACATACATATTTGTTTTGAGGTGCCCGGTGATTTCTGATGTGGTAAAGCTCCCACCTACCATCCCAAGAAGAGGGATGAGATGATCAGCAAGATGCTTATCAACAGGAGCCCCGCTCATAATCTCTTGTTGCAGGGCATCTGCTGCCTGTTTTCCAATCTCTTCTGCGCGAACACCTTGCTTTCCGAGAACATCAGCACCGATTCGAACAGGGTTTTCCACATCAATCTCATCTGCGCGTGTTGAAAATAATGCAGCAAGCGTTATTCCAGAGCCTGTGCTAGGCGTTTGATGGTATTCTGACCTGATGCTCGTGTCACAATCAAGACAAGCTAGTGCCCCTTGGGCAGCATGAGCCTGTCGTTCAGCGACACGAGCATCTTCAAGGTCAGCTGATGCATGGCTTACTCCTTTGATATGGACGAGCCGCTGTTGGTGGAGCAGCATTAGCGGTAATCTGTATTCTTCATTTTTCGGAGTTATGGTAAGAAGAACCTTTCCGCCCCCTTTTGGATAATAGCCTCGTTTCTCCAACTGAAGATGTATCCCAGCATATCGCATGAATTGAGGGAGGATAACTTCAGTAACATAATCTATTTGAGGGCTCCATTCTACATCTGTTCCGCCAACGATGACCAGCTGAGTCCTATGCTTGCAGAACATCAACGGAAGCAATAATGTTTGGAGAAGGAGGGGGATAGACCCTGCTGTTCCAATATCAACCTCTGCCCTCTTCTTGGAAATCAGGGCGGGGGTAAACGTGAGTGACGATGAACCAACTTGAGCATCAGACGACGTTGAAGAAGACAACTGCTTTAGCGCCTTTAATCCTGCAAGATGCTGTGCTTTTAGCCCAGGATCGCTTCTTCCAACACGGATATTTTCTATACAAAACGATTTTTGGGTGATCATGGACAACGCAAGCGCTGTCCGAACGATCTGCCCACCGCCTTCACCGTAGCTGCCATCAATAGAGATCATGATAAGAGACAAGAAAGAGCCTTATAAAAATCTTCTTACCTCACTCCTATAGCGAAGGAGAGTAAAAAATGCACTGCTCACCATCGTTTCTTCCTTACCATCAATTTCTTTAACGACTTGGCAAGGCTGATAAATTGCCCGTTATCCTTTGTAAGGCCTTCTTTATCAAGAAAGAGAGGGTCTTCTTGCTTGAGCTTTTGAAGCCGCTGTTGAACAGTCTTGTCGTGAAGTACGCTTGGCAGGATGGTCGTGTGATAAACCCCTTTTTTGGAGTGAGAACGAGTTGATCTCTTCTTTTTTGCTTTCTTTTTTGATTTTTTTCCTGTTAAGTTCTTTTTGCTCATTGTAAGACAATAATATTGCCCCTGCCTTTTTTAATTTTTTTGATTTTGGCAGCGTATTCCAGCTCCGTAATGAGCAAACTGACCTTTGCCTCAGAAAGAGGAAGCTCTTTTCTGATCTCTTTTTGGGTCATCCTACCCTGGTTCTTTTGGAGAAGCTCTATAATTTTTTTTCCATATAATTCATCAGGTTGTTGTTCTAGAACGATTCCTGGTTGGTTTCCTGATAAGTGTTCTTGATGACCATTGGCTGTTGGGCTAGCTTGGGAAGACTGATCTTGCTGTTCTTTGTTAGTTTGAACAGGCGTTTCTTCTTGCTGAGGAGAATCCTCCTGTTCCTTTCGAAATACCCCCTTTTTCCACACTATTTTAAGGAAAATAAGAAGCGTGAGGAGGAAAACAATGAGCAAAGCAATAGAAATGATGATAGAAATAGATGACGATGGGAGAATAGGCTCATCTACCTGAAGGTTGAGGTCTTCAAAAAATTCCTCTTCTTCATTAAGAGTTGGAAAAAGGAAGATGTCAAAAACATATGCCCCATCTTGCTTTACTGTTATCGTATCTCGCGACAGGAGTGCTGGATCATCAGCTTCATTGTTTTCCATCCTGGCAGTAATGGTATACGTCCCAGGAGGAACTTCAAAACGATAGGTTCCATCTTGGGCAACAAACCTCTGATGGGGGGTTGTGCTAATGTCGAGAATAGCGTTCTCAACAATATCTAGGTTAATATTATACACACTTCCTTGAATGGTGGCAGCAGACACGAAGGGTGTGGCGACTATAAGGGCGCTAAGGATGCTTACTAAAAACGCTATCAACCACATCGATTTCATATGTCCGAGACATTCCCTCTGGTATAAAAAAGTATCGGGGGAATAAAAAGACAGAAAAATACCCTAAAAACTGTTTAAAAACAAAATAATGATTAAAAAATAAAAA
>JACOVM010000041.1 GCA_016177345.1 Candidatus Woesearchaeota archaeon
CCCTATTTAATCTTGTAGAAGTTGTGAATTCCGTCTTTCTTGATTATGGCGAACAAAAGGCGTCTGAAACTCATGAAAGATTTAAGGCCTGTGTCCAGGAAATCGATTGGAAAATCATAAAAGAAGCAATACAGCTAAAACAAAAATATAAAAAAAGGAATGTATCGTATGCTGATTGTATCGGATATGCTTTTGCAAACCAACATGGGCTACGCTTTTTAACAGGAGATAAGGAATTTCGTGATTTGCCAAATGTTGAGTTTGTAAAGTGAGTGTCATGCTCTTATATTTTGGAAAATAAACTTAACCATTGTTTAAGCATGGTGGCGCCCAATTTCTATCATACTCTTTTCACCAGAGGTATATTAGCCTGGCCTCGCAAAAATATTACCTCACCACCAAGCTTGCATATCCAATGGTACCCCTCTCGTACCCCCCGGTGATATCGGCAGAGGTATAATATTTCAATAGTTCGTACTTGAATGGCTGCTGTACCAGTTCGAAGTATTCCATAAGCACGACAATGGCTTGCTTACCGCAGATTGTACTTTTTGTTTCTTCACAAAACTTCAAAAACCCTTCAGTGTCTTGGGAACAAATATAATTAATTGCTCTTGCATCCATCTTGTACAATTCATCTCGAATATTGTAAATAAAAGGAGTGTAGTGATAGCGATTGCCATAATGAGTGAAATCAGTTGAAACAAGAATGCATACCTGTTTTCCATACCTTTCTATTGCCTGCCTGATGAGGGATGCTATTCTTTGCGGATCATCATTGCCAATGAGCAGAGGAACAAATCGTTGCTGCACAGGATTTTTGAACAGGTATTGGAGAAAAGGAAGCTGAACCTCAATAGCGTGTTCTTTGTTATGTGCATCAGCGTTTTTGGGAATGCCAAGGCTGATCAGGAGGCCTCGAAGAGCATCATCATTTTCAACAACACCTAACGGTGTCAAGAAGTTCGCATCAGTTGTGCAGGTGGATTGCTCTCGATGGGCAACAGAAAGAATGAGATAACATGCTGGAGGCTCTGACTCCGCAAGCTCCTTAAATACCCAGGCTGCGCAAGGCCCCGAGTGAGAATAGGGGCCGTGGGGGAGAATAGCAGCATGGACCGTTCCTCTCTGGTGAGCAACAGGAAGGTCCCCGGGGCCTTCTTTATGGATGAAACAGCCTTCAATCTGCTTAACGAGCTCAACCTTGCCATGAGCGTACGATAACCCCTCCACAATTGGTTTGCGATGCATAAGCCGATGGAAAAGTGGACTGAAGAATATCGGTTAAGTTTATATTGTTTTGCGTTTGAGCAAGGTTCATGCCTGCTAAAAAAGGATTACTCCATCCACTGGTTAAACGCTTAACCCTCACCGAGGAGGATATTCGATGGGCAACACCGATCAGCGTAGCGGAGCACCGTGCAAAACGGCTTCGGTGTAAAGTTATTGCTGACCTTGGCTGTGGGGCTGGATTTCAGGCATTTGCCTTTGCCAAACAATGCAAAAAAGTGTATGCTGTAGAAAAAGGCAGGGAGAAGCTTGATCGAGCTAAAGAAAATGCAAGGCGCCTCGGCATCACCAACATCATCTTTATTCATGGAGATGCACTTGATGAACACGTTAGAGAAAAAGTGGATGATAGCGAAATAATCTTCTGCGATCCCTCACGATTGCCGGAAGAGCAGTCACGGAGTATGTCTACTATCCAGCCAGATCCCAAGCAGCTTTTTAATGTATGCCAGGTAATCACGAAAGATATTGCTATCGAGTTCCCTCCACAAATACGCACCGAAAATATTCCCTTTAATGGGGAGAAGGAATATCTTTCGATTCAGGGGAAACTGAACAGGCTTACCCTGTATTGTGGCGGCTTGAAGAAAAATGAAACAAGCGTTATTGTGCTTCCTGAACAGGCAGTGCTTTTTACAACAGAAACAACAAAAAGTTCACTATCAAAGCCAAGGTTAGTAAATGAACAAGGGCAATTCGTGTACGATGTTAATCCTGCTGTTACAAAAGCCGGGCTTCTTGCAGAGCTCAGCGAGAAAACAGGAACAGCATGCCTTTGCATGGGGAAGAGAACATTATTCACGTCAAAAAATCTGGTGGAAAGCCCCTTTTTCTGCTGTACCTACCGTGTTCTTGCAGTTTGCCCATCCAACAACGATGCAGTCATATCAAAACTTCAAGAATGCCATGCGGGATCAGTCACTCTTCGCTGCACTATACCGCCTGAAGAATACTGGACGGTACGGCGAAAGTACGAAGCACAGCTGAATGGAACAAAAAGAATAACGTTATTTGAGTGGGATGGAAAGGCACTGCTGGTGGAAAAGGTTGCTTAATAACTCTTTAATAACTCTCTAACCCTCAAGGATTCTTTCCCCTCTCCGCAACCATGTTCTCTCGAAGCTCCTCTGGTGGAAGGTACGGATAGAGGTCTTCAAGTGGGGTTGGAAGGGTTTTTCCATCTGGCGCTTTTCTGTTCATAAATTTAGGAATTTGCTGTTGATGGCAGTCCATGACCAAGTCGCAGACAACAGGGCCGGGCATGTCGAGAACGTTCTGAATAGTTTCTTTTAAGTTTCGCTGGCTGGAGATTCGCACACCTGGAATGGAGTGGGCTTCTGCTACCTTAAGAATATCTGGGAAGCTCAAGCCTGAGGTTTCATCAGCCCCCATCAGCCTGCCATCAAAATTAAATTCCTGTGTTTGCTTAATCGTAAGATAGCCACCATTCGAGTACACAAAGACTTTAACAGGAAGCTTGTAATGCATGATAGTGGCAAACTCCTGCAGTGTCATTTGTAATCCTCCCTCTCCTGCAATGCAGATGACTTGCTTTTTTCCGTTAGCAATGCAGGCGCCAATAGCAGCTGGTAATCCCCACCCCATCGATGCGAAGCCACAATTCGTCATGACCTTCTGGCCTTTCTTGATCGTAAACGCCATGTGTGTTGTTTGAAACGCAAATCCCATATCCGTAACAACAATCCCATCATCTCCAAGAAGGCCTGAAAGAACCTCGATAAAATAAAACGAGTTGACTGGAGCATCCGGCTGCTTATATTCTGGAAGGACAACTTGGTATTTTTGCTTCCATGCCTGGCATTGCTGAACCCACGTGCCGTAGTTGGACTGGCTTGGAGGATCAGCAGTGAGCTGGCGATGGAGCTCTTGAAAAAATGCCTTTGCATCGTGATGAATCGCTACATCGATGGCAAGGGTTGGCTTCTTCAGCTCTGCTTCATCAATATCGACCATGATCTTTACCGCGTTTCTGGCATAATCTTTGGAGTTGTAGCCGGTTTGAGGAATAGAAAGCCTTGTTCCTACCGCAAGATAGACGTCCGCGTTTTGGACAGCAAAGTTTCCTGCTCGCTGTGCAAACGTTCCAGGTCTGCCAACAAACAATGGATGGCTTGTATGAATCATGTCGTTGGCGTTTCTGGCAGTAACAAAAGGAAGATTGAACGTTTCCAAAACCTCAAAGCATTCCTGCGCTGCACCAGCGATGCGAACGCCTTGGCCAAGATGAACGAGAGGGCGTTTCGCATTTCTTAACAGCTTGGCGACAGCAGCAACTTTCTCTCGGAGATCTTTGTCATACGTTGGTGCTGGAAGAGTTTCTGGATAAAACGAGTGAGAACGCTGCCATTCTTCAACACTATACTTTGACATTTGAATGTCGGCAGGAACATCAACCCACACCGGGCCTGGTCTCCCTGTTGTTGCAAGATAAACTGCTTTTTGAAGATGGTACTTTACGTCATGAACTGACTCGACCATCACTGCGTATTTCGTGATTGACCGGACAATATTAACAATGTCGATTTCCTGGACGCCAATCTGGCGAAGCCCGGCAATGCGAGCGCTTCCGATCGTCTGCTTCAGAAACACCTGGCCAGAAAGAATAAGATGGGGAACAGAATCCATCCACGACCCAGCTACACCAGTAACAATGTTTGTACCGCCGGGGCCGGTAGTAACAAGAGAAACACCAAGGCCATTTCTCACACGAGCATATCCCTCAGTAGCCATGCCCACACACTGCTCGTGATGGCAGCAATAATAGTTTACTTTTTTATTTTTTGCAAGCGCATCATCTAGGAAGATTGCTCCACCGCCCGAAACCGTAAAGACTGCATCAACCCCAAGTTCTTCGAGATAAGAGATGATGTGGTCGGCTATTCTCAATTGTTCGTTCGTCATGTTGCAGATATTGTTGTAGACATATAAGCTACAAGCCAGTCCTAGTAATCATGGTGATTCATAGTAATCAATCTTCATCGAGAACATCAATGAGCATGTGCTCTCGTAATTTTTCTCGCTCAAGATAGGGATACATGTCCTCCAGTGGCTTGGCAACCCATTTTCCATCCGGCTTTACTGTGAATTGCATTCTTGGGATAATCTCCTGGTCTTTATTAACAATAACATTACAGATGCAAGGGCCAAGCATGGTTAGTAATTTCTGAATACCTTGAGAAAGCTCTTCATTCATTGCTATGGAAAAGGTCGGAATTCCATACGCTTCACCAATTTTCGAAATATCAACATTGGCCATGGTCGTTGCATCAGAAGCCACGTATCTTCCCCCAAAATATTCCTTCTGGCTCCTTCGGATATAGGACGGGCCTTTACTGTTGATAATTATTATTTTGACCGGAAGCTTGTAGCTTGCAATCGTTTCGAGCTCAGGGAGGTGTTTTTGAAACCCATGATCTTCGCAGATACAGATAATATTTCTGCCATTACTTCCAATACAAGCGCCAATCGCTGCAGGAATAGCAAACGCTGGATTTTCAAGGCCGGTTGCAGAAAGCAAGCGCTGGTGCTGTTTGAAGGCAAAGGATTGCATGGCAAATACTAAAGGAGAGCCACCATCGATGGTAATAATATCTTCTGGCTGGAGTTCATTGCTCAACACTTTCATCAGAGAATAGGTGTCAACGGTATCGGCAGATGTGCCAGCAAATCCTGGGGAAGCAGCGCTAGCATTTCTTCTTTGATCAAATTCGTTGCTGAACTGGGCCTGCCAGGATATGCATCGTTGAATCCATTCAGAAACAAGAGGAGGGGTATATGTTTTCTGAGCAGCGAGCAAGGCGGTGACAAACTGTTTCGCATCGCAACGAACTGGAAGGAAAGGCATGACTGTTTTTTTCTCCAACTCTGCCGGATCAATATCTACCAGGATCAGTTTTGATTTTCGTGCAAAGGTTTTGTAATTTCTTCCAATTTGCGGAAGGGAAAGCCGAGATCCAATGACAAGAAGAACATCAGCATTTTGAATAATGAAATTCGCGCTCCGCTGGCCATACGCTCCGGGCCTTCCAAAAAAAAAGGGATGGCTATCTGGAAGAAGATCAGCTCCGCGACGTGAGGTAAGAACAGGGATGGATAGCATTGAAGCGAGCTGAAGTGCTTCCTGTTCAGCCCCGGCCAATCGAACGCCATTCCCGAGCAGAAGAACAGGACGTTTCGCTTGCTGTACAAGGGAGATGGTCTTAGCAATGGATAAAGAAAGATCTGAAGAATTCACGTCCTTAGTCTCATTAATCTCATTAATCTTTTTCTCAATGATTGAGTTCTCGTGATGCACCTGCTCTTGATTATAAGATAGAAGATCATCCTCATCAACATTCATTCCCAACAAATCCAGGGGAATATCAATCCATACTGGCCCATGCCTGCCTGTAGTGGCAAGGTGCAACGCTTTCTCAAGATGGTAATGGATAGTATTTGGGTCTCGTATAGAAATAGCATACTTTGTTATCGGCTGAACAAGATCAATAATATTCAGTTCTTGAATGCCAAGTTGGCGAAGCGCTTTTCTAGGGCCAGAAGCAGCTGTTTCCTTACCCTCCTTACCCTCTTTACCATGATCAGATTGGCCTGACACGATAACTAATGGTGTTGAATCAACCCATGCATCCGCAACGCCAGTTATGCTATTTGTTCCAGAAACCCCTGCAGCAAGGATGGCAACTGCAGGCTTGTTGGTAAGTTTTGCATGCGCCTCTGCTGCAAGAGTGACCGCCTGCTCTGTCTGCATGCACACATGTCGAACGTGCGTATTTTTTCCAACCGAATCAATAAGGTGAATGTTCGTGCTTCCTGGTGAAACAAACAGGTCATGGACATTTTTTTTCTCAAAAAAGGAAATGATGTAATCTGACAGCTTTATCATTGTATCACGCTTCTTAATGATGATAACCTCAAGCTCCCCATCAATATGGATATTAGGGTACTGTTTTGTTTCATGAATATCAATTGTATCCCCCACATCAAGAATTGGATTTCCTGCGTCATCAAGAAGCCTGCCCTTCAGGATGCTAACCGCGTCCCAGCCTTCCAGCTTGAAATTATCTTTAAAATCCTGATAATTCTTGAATGTTGCGAGAGAAATGCTGCAGCTTCCAAACTTTTTCTTGGTATTGTAGTAAATAGAAGGCTCAATAAGAGAGATGTAATTATAGTTTTGAATGTTGATAGACATCTCCTTGATGGTTTCGTATCCCTTTCCCTGCCTGCCATACTTGTCTCGAAGCCGTACAAGGTCACGTTTGTTCACTGGCGTTTCAATTTCCATGACAAAAATGCCTTCTTCTGATACCGACGTTGTTTGGTGAAAGGTTGCCTTGTCAATAAGCAATCCTTCTCCAGCCACTCTTTTGATATTTTCTTGAAGGCTGGAGCAGATTGCCTCTCCAGAAAGAACGATCAGTGATGTTTTCTTGTTAGGATGGCAATGGACTGATGTTTGATATCCTTTCTTAATGTAAAGAATCCAGACTGCAACAAGCTCGTTTTGATAGATCAAGTATTCGTAGCCCCATGGCTTTCGGACAACAACCTTGGAATAATCAAAGTGATCATCAATTTGGGTTGCCTGGTCAACTGGAGTATTAGCTAGCGCTTCACGATCCAGATTTGAGTAAGCTACTCGTTTAATCATTCTGGCCCCCTCACTCGACGTACAGATTAGCATGAACGTATGGTGAAGAATGAAATTGGTTTATAAATATATTGCGCAATTGGCACTGGTGAAAATGAGCTCTACACGCTCTTTGCAGGAGAGGTCTTCTTTCACAAAGTTTATAAACCGCCTTAGTTCCCAACACCAAAATCCCCCCTTAGTTCAGCGGCTAGAACGCTCGGCTGTAGATGCTTGTTTGAGGTGCCGTTCGGGCTGAGATGAGAACAAGCCAGCCGTTACCGAGAGATCCCCGGTTCGAATCTGGGAGGGGGGACTTTTTTCTTCAATAAACCCAACAAGAACCCACAAGCATGTTTACCACACGCGTGGGGCTGAGCAAAGCGAATGCCCCACCCTCATTGGGTTGATAAGGGCAAAGCCCTTATTTCGACTCTGAGGGGGGACTTTTTTCTTCAAGGAAAAAAAGTGCAACAATCAATAAAACGCTGTTATCTCTGAATCACTCGAAGAGGATTTCTTGCCTGTTCTTTTTTAAAAAGCCGCCGCAATCTTGCAGTGGTGCCTTGATAGGAACGGATAGCCTGCTCGTCCAAATTCTCAAATCGTTGCGTGATCGCATCTCGATAGATAACATAAAAAATCGATCGCAGGCAAGCGCGATATTGATCCATTGATACAGGTATTCTTTGACGAGAATGTTCATGAATGAAGAATACTGTTTGCTGAAGCCGCTTGGATCTCTGGTGATTTCCCTCTGGATCACGTGTCATCTGCAAGCTAACTGCTTGATCCACATAATTATCAATACCCTCTTCTGCCCTAAGTTGAACTACAGGAGGATTTTCCTGCCAGAATAAGTGCTGTTCAATACTTGCCTCATCGCTCATTATCCCCTTAAGTTCTTGTGCAAATCTCCTTTGGTCTTTTGAAAGCTGAACATTGCTCATACAGTCGTATCCACCAGAAGTGTAATAAGCAACATCACTGCGCGAAAACAAAAAAGAAAAGAAAGGAAAGCTTGCGCACCCCAATGGCCGATGGTCATAAACACCACATTTCAAATTAGGAGTGAGGTACGGGCACGGGTCATGAAGAAGGCCAAGCAAGATCAGCCATTGGTTCTTCTCATTCGTCTTCGTAACTGAAACATCGCCAACCTCATGCCAGACCTCCACTGGAGAACGTCCCGTTGCTTCACCTAATCGAAGATAATCACCAACGCTTAATGTAACTGGTGTTTCAATAGAGCTGCAGCACTTCGCCCCTTCACAAAGGTTTCCTGGATCACAGCGAAAATATGGCTGTTGGGTCATCGAATAATCCTCAATCTGGCTAATTGTTTCTGATCTTCTTCTAGCCTCCTCAAGATCTTTTTACGCTCTTTGTCAAATCGTTGGAAATCAATTCTTGCATTTCTGTCAAGATGAGCAAAGTGTTCTGCAATATCATCCTGGTAAAGGGCATACACCACGACCTCGAACGCGTTGATGTAAGAAAACGTCAACTGTTGTACCTGCTGTGTACCTCCCATTTGTTCTTGGATAGTGGAAGGAGCCTGTTGAATTATTGGCCGTGCAGTATGTAACCGGTTGGATAACTCATCAACTCCTTTTGGATCTCGGTGTGCTTGAACGCGATGTGCTGTTAAGTATAATCCAAGAACGTCATCCACTGTTGAACAAGGAATAATTGGCTGTTCTCCTTTCCAAAAAGTGCGAAGCATGGCCTCCTCTTCTTCCATCATTAAAGAATAAAGTTCTTGGCCTGCCCGTGTTTGAGCTGCAGAAAATTGAATGCTATGCAAACAACGGTAGGCGTGACTGACGTTCTTCCGAACATTCTTGGACGTAGGGCCAGTGCCGGTAAGGAATGGCTCAGCTGCGTTATCAAGAAAAGGAAACCCTGCACAGGTTGTTGGCCTCTTCTCATAGACACCGCATCTTCCCTCAGGGGTGAGGTAAACACAAGGGTCATGGCGAAGGCCAAGATTGACCACTACAAATCCTTCCTCTGCCGCCGTAAGAAGAACATTTCCTTTTGTTCTCCAAATATGTTCTGGCGCTTCTCCTGTAAGCTCGCTCAACCGCAAATAGTCAGAAACAAGCAGGCGAGGCTCAGACTCTGGCCTGGTACAGCAGGCCACGTTATCGCACAATGTCGAGGGATCACAACGAAAATAGGTTGGTATTGAAGGAGGCATACTTGGTGGAAAAAAGCGGTTTATATAACACTATGCCATCCTATCCTCGTCACAAAATAACAATCTTTATAAATAGGCGAGTTCTCCTGCGATTATGGCAGGTTTATCTTTCTTTTGATGATTTAAGCTAAGAGAATAGCTTAAGCGCTGAAAGAAGGGTAAATAAGGCTTGGAATCCATAAAATGCCTTGGTAGTGTAGTCCGGTCTAGCATGAAGCCCTGTCGAGGCTTCGACCCGGGTTCAAAAAGAGCTTTGGACCGTTACTTGGAATCCAAGGCTGTTGAAAGTCCCGGCCAAGGCGTTTTTTTCCTTTGCCCAAAAAAACGAAAAAACGCTGTGGGCCGGTAGCTCAGCCTGGTAGAGCATCTGACTTTTAGGTTGCAACAGGGACATACGGTTGGAACGTAAGAAATCAGGTGGTCGTGAGTCCGAATCTCACCCGGCCCGTTTTCCATCCAATCCGCCTCATGTACGATCGATAGCAGGAAACGACCATGACTGGAAAAAAAGAACAAGCGGGGGCCAGCCACATCCTTGTCCCTCTCCATTCAAAGCTAGGGGAGAAAGACAAGAAAGAGCTCCTGAAAAAATATCGTATCACCATCCGAGAGCTTCCGAAAATATTTGCAACTGATGCTGCCATCTCCAGCCTTGACGTCAAGCAAGGCGACATCATCAAGATCACGAGAAAAAGCCCGACGGCAGGAGAGACCGTCTTTTACCGGGGAGTGCTGAATGCGTAACTA
>JACOVM010000040.1 GCA_016177345.1 Candidatus Woesearchaeota archaeon
AGTGCCAATCCCCAAAATTAAGATTCGGGACAGAGCCTTTCCCCACCACAATATTTATAAACCTGCCCCGTCCCTCTCCGGTGAATAGGGAGTGGTTCTATGCTTGATGCTGTTCAGCAATTTATCAAAAAAGTCTTTCATGACATGTTCAGAAAAAAGAGGCATGTCAAGCTTGGCTTGTACGGCCCGCCAAATGGGGGCAAGACAACCTTAGCAAATAGAATATGCAAAGACTGGATTGGGGAAGAGATGGGAAAGGTTTCTCCGATCGAGCACGAAACAAGAGAAATCCAGATCAAAGAGCACATCAGCATTAAATCTGGGCATCGAGAGCTTTCTTTTAATTTGATTGACACGCCAGGCATTGCTACAAAAATTGACTACGAAAACTTTATGAAGAAAGGAATCCCGATAAAAGAAGCAAAAAAGCGGGCAAAGGAAGCAACCAAGGGAGTTATTGAAGCAATCAAGTGGCTGGACGAAGTGGATGTCGTTATTGTTGTGCTTGACGTTTCCAAAGACCCGTACAGCCAGGTTAATATCACGATTATTGGGAATCTCCAAGCAAGAGATATTCCAGTATTGCTCGTCGCAAACAAAATTGACCTGCGCAAGGCTGACGTGAAGAAAGTACAGGCAGCCTTTCCCCAGTATGACGTTATCGGAATCAGCGCAAAGAAAGGGACGAACATGGACCAGTTGTACGAGGCATTGTTCGTCCTTACCGCATGATCCAGGATAACAGAAGAGATGGAAGAGAACATAAAACATTGGTGACATGATGGCCTCTGGACTAACGCTTCAATTTGTGCCGTATCAGGATATAGTGGACCTTTCTTCTCTGGGCAGAATCAAGAAGCTTCTCCGCCTCGCGAAAGAAGACAAGATTGTCCTGCTTGAAGGCAGGCTGAAAAAAGAAGAGGAAACCGAGCTCATTAAGACCACGATGGAACAGATTAACAACGAGTTTAAGGGAATTGAGCTTGCCGTCATTTACCCTGGAGAAACAACTGCAAGTGATCTCCTGGAAAAGATGAAGAACAACCTTGCTTCTATTGTTTTTGGGGATAGAGTGGGATTTACCGTGATCGGCCCTGCATCGATCGTGAAAGAAATTAAGCAGACACCAGCAAAGATCCAAGTCCTGACAAGGGCGCACAACGAGAGGGAAAAGAAAAAACACCGGAAGAAATAAACAATGCCACACCAATGTGTTCGGTGCAGTACCTTTTACGAGGACGGCGCCACAGAGATTATTGAAGGATGCTCCTGCGGAGCAAAGCTCTTCTTCTATGTCAAAAAAGAAAAAGTCCAGCAAGCTGAGGAAGTGGCAAGGCAGATCGCTGAAACCCTTGACGAAACAGAAAAAAAGAAGATGGAAGAAGACATCTTCGACATGATTAGCGATAACGTTGAAGATGATACTCCAGTCGTACTCGATTTCGAATCCATCCGCGTCCTCAAGCCAGGAAAGTTCGAGCTTGATTTAAGCCATTTGTTCAACAAAGAAAAACCGGTCGTGTTTAAGTTGGGGGAAGGAAAGTATATTATTGACTTACCGGAGACGTTTATGAGGGTGAAAGAGGCTAAGAAAGGGAAGGAAGAGAAGGAGAAGAAATAGTTCTGTAAGCACCTCTTCGCGCCCCTGTTTATATAACTGCTTGAGAAGGTATTTATAGGTTTGTGAATTTCTGTAGTGCATGGGGCTTGAAGAAAGGGTTGGAGAGCTACCAGAAGGAAGGAAGAGAAACATATGGTATACGTTTTTACGACGTAGGGTCACCCCTCATGTTATGAAAGCATTATCTGATATTGCGGATCTCGATGACACTTCTGGTTATGCACATCGCCAATTATATTTTAGATTCCTGAAAGAACATAAAGCAAAGCCATGGTCAAGAGAAACAATCACTGCCTTCCTGGAGTTTCTAGAAAAATTAAAAAAGAAATATCTCAAATTTATTGTCTCGGAAGATATTGATTGGAAACTTGAAGATATATGGGGGATTATCGATCGTGCCAGAACAAGAAGCATGAATACCGCAAAGGAAAACGCTCGTCGGGGGTATCTTCTTTATAAGGCTTACGTAAACAGTAATTATCTGCGAGGCACATCAGGACGATACCTTTCTTTGCCCGCCATTAGCACATCATTGGACGTGCTTCTTGACCATCAACCCCCAATCGATGGTGTGGCGCTTGGTACAGTTCTTTCAGCTGGAAGAGCGCACGATTTGGACGAGGCGGTTGAATGTGCGCTTATTACTATTCCAAATTACCTCCTTATCAAGCGGCTCGGCTCTGGAACCATCAAGAAGGCGTATCTTGCAAGAAATATCCATTCAGGCGATGAAAGCGCTTTTTTGATGATCGATCCGACCTCGAAAGGGTTTGCGCATTACGAAACTATCTTCCGTAGGCAACTGGAGAAGCAAGGAGTTCACATGACTGATGGGGAGTTTCGTGAATGGACGCTTCAAAAACTCTATGCAGCTGAATTTTCAGGAGTCCGGCTGCGGGACCTTGAAGATCCTCGTTATATATCGTTGATCAGCCCGCCGATCGTTGGAAAAGACGAACATGGAAAGGATGTGTATTTCCTTGAAGCAAAGCCATATGACCACACCTTGGAAGATGAACTGCGTGAAGGCCCACTGAAAGAAAGGAAGTTAGGCGCCACTCAGGATGAGTATGAGCAACGCCGATATACTTATCATATGGCTCTTGCTTTACGGAACTGCCACAAAGCAGGCATTGTCCACAAAGATCTTAAGCCGGACAATATCGGAATTACAAAAGAAGGAAATGTGGTTCTCTCTGACTTCGGCTGCGTTAGTATGTTCTCTACGGCAGGCGATACCCGATATCAGTACCCCGTGATTCTTCGCCCCCCAGAATTGGCGTATCCTGATAATTATTGGCAGGGACATGATGTCTGGTGGCAGTCAGACCTTTTTACCCCTGAAGCTAACATCTGGACGCTTGGAATGATTCTTTACAGGATGGCTACTGGAAAGAATCTTATTGAAGGGCCAGAACAGAGAGCAAAGCAGGACTCTGAAGAATATCACAGGCAGAATGCGGCAATATACTCGCAGATCCATCATTTTTCGATGATACAAGAAAAAATAAGACAGGTCAAGGATGACGACCTGCGAAGAATGATCACGTGGTGCTTGAAAGAAAATCCCTCAGAAAGAAAGGGTGTTCTTGATGATATCGTTGTTCATATAGCTGAAGAGGATATATTCTTGCAGCGAGGACAGTCTCTTAGATTGGAAAATGAGCATGATAATGAGGCTGGCTGACCATGTTAAGACAGCTCCCCAAAGACATTGAACGGCAAGCCCACAATGGCAAGAAGTCTGCCACAGATAAATGCATTGATCACATCTCCGACAAAGAGCCCGCCAAAAATTAGTTTAAATTAGTTTCTGCCTGCTAACTTAAGGTGACACTACGCTTTCATTCCACTGCGTTACACCAACCATCACCTAACCCAACCATCACCTAACAAGCGCGAGATGCAATATATAATCACATTTGTAATCCTATCATTTCCCACACACAATCTCCACAACATCCCTATGCTTGAGAAGATGCTCTTTCCCAACTGTCTTTTTCGTTTTTACATCAATGGCACGAATAAAGTTTTTTCCAAAGTCTGTGTGGAGCTTGTACGCAAAATCGAGCGCCGTGCTCCCTCCCTTCAGCAGGAAACAATCCGGCAGGCACCTCCCATATTGGTCCTCTAATTTATTCACCCCCCCTGGAAAGATAGCGATATATTTGAGAAGAGTGAATACCGCTGTATCTAGCACGCCTTGAACGCCAGTACTCCCATGCTTTTCCAGCACTTCTTTTTTGATGAACTGAAGCGCTGCCTTCTGCTTATCGTTGAGCTTTCCTTCTTCTTTGATCGTGAACGTGTTGCTTCCTGGAACATACTCTATCATGCCCTTCTTGGCTGCCTCCCGCAATGCAATTTCCGACTCTGCACTGCAAGGAACAATAAGGTGATCTGGGAATTGCTGTTTGATGCGATAAAAATTCTCAACAGCACATGGCACGTCAATCTTGTTAGCAGCGATGACCATTGGCTTTGTCTTCTTACGGAGGAAGGTTGCCATATTCTTGAGGTTTTCCTCGCCCCATTCCATTGCCCGTGTTGAAAGCCCAAGTTTGGCGATTCCTTCCTTGACAAGGTCTTCAGTAACGCCGAATGCAGAGAGCTGCTTGGCCAACGCCTTGTGGATTTCTTTGCCTTCCTGCTGAGTTGCCCTGGCAAACTTTTCCCAGCCCTTGCTCAGAATGCCATAATACCACATATCTAATTCAACTTCAAGAAATTCAATGTCCTTCGCAGGATCATAACTTCCGGCAGCCACTGGCTCTCCATAAGCATTGACGCTGCCAGAACAGTCAATAACATGAATAAGCGCATCAGCCTCCCGCAAGTCCTCCAAGAATTGGTTACCCCTTCCTTTGCCGAGATGCGCATCAGGAACAAGCCCGGCAACATCTACCAGCTTGACGGGAACAAAGCGCTGATGGCTCATGCAGAAGCCCATTCTTGGATTGCACTGCTTGCCAAACTCCTTATCAACACACTCGACCTTGACATGGCCAGCACCCTCATTTTTTTCAATCGTTGTAAACGGATAATTAGCAATGTCAACATCAGCAAGCGTTGCAGCCTTAAACGTAGAGCTTTTTCCGCACGATGGCTTTCCAACAAGGCCGATAAGCATGGGGAAAAGGAGAAATAGCTGTTTTAAAAAGGTTTGCCTCAGTACAGTTTTCTCCCTCATCGCACAACTAGACAGAGATATCGTGAGAAAACTGTACTGTTTTTTAAGAAAATTCTTCCATTTGATGAACTACACTGTCGTGTAGGGGGAGGCTCCTCGCTTTGCTCGGAGCCCCCAAATCGTTATGACGACTCCCAATTTACAGCCAGTCCCTGGAATCATGCCTTTGGGCTGAGCATGTACAACAGGGAGGGGTACACGCAAAACTCGCCCTCTGTATTCTTAGCTATATATGTGAAGCTGAAACAGAAGCGATGCGAGTTTTGTTGAAGAAAAACTTTTTAAACCGCATCCCCGACATGACTGGTATGGGAAGCTTTTCGTACACGATTAAAAAGTATTTTGCATTTTCAGAAGAAGAGATTAAAGCCCTTGCCCTCAGTATTCTCGGGCTTGCGTTTATCATTTCCTACAATAAGTGGGGCGGGGAAACATTTGATTTCTGGATTGGCCTTCGCAATTTCTTTAATGCCATCCTCCTAGTAACCCTTGGCTTACTCGTTCATCAGTCTGCACAACGCGTTGCCGGGTTTAGTGTAGGGCTGAAAGTAGAGTATAAAATTTGGGTGTACGGGCTTGTTATTGGGCTGGCGTTATGTGTTGTTAGCCTTGGAAAGCTTTGGTTTTTAGCCCCAGGTGGTATTATCATGTATCACATGGCAGGCCATCGTATTGGGTCGTTTCGTTATGGCTTGAATTTCTGGCCGATGGGGCTTGTTGCCCTAAGTGGATCGCTCGCAACCCTCATTCTGGCGATGATCTTGAAGGTCCTTCTCTCTATTGCGCCAGGAAACGTGTTGCTTCAGCAAGCCTTGTTTTTTAATCTCGTGTTTGCAGTTATTACAATGCTTCCCATCCCCCCATTGAATGGAAGCCATTTGTTTTTTGCTTCCCGGTTAATGTATTCCTTTTCTATTGGGGTAGTTCTAGGGTTGGCTGTTGCTCTTTATTTCTTAGGGGTATTTCTTTCTATTCTTATCGGGCTGATTGTTGGGGGGGCAGTCTTTTTAGTGTACACGTTTCATGGTGAGCCGTATGGGCATTAACAGCAAAAATAACAGAATTGGGGTTCAGGGCATTTCTATGCTGGAGTATTGGATGGACTTTCTTTTTTACACTCTCCTCGTGATCGGGTTTATCTTCTCTATCCTTCTTCAAAGCTCTTTCCTGAGTTATGTGGTAATAATATTGTTTGGGTTGATGGCAGGCCGTCTTATTTTCTATTTTGGCAAGAAATTTCCTTTATACGTTATTCTGCTCGGCTTTCTTTTAGGGTTTATCCTGGGGTCAAGGTTTGCAGATTGGAAGCTCTTAGTCTTACTCTTTTTCCTTGGCAGCGCGATGGGATATTATATCCATGCTCAAGGCTTGCTAGAACACAAGAAAAGTAGGAAATAAAACAAGGTGCGACTGTTAGAAATTCTTTTTTAGAAAGTCTTTTAGGCATCAAAGAATTCGAACTCTAAAAATCTTGCCTCTTCGTCTGGGCTTTCATGCCCCCACCCGTACCATTTTGGTGGGGCGATCTTTTTTTGGGTTTCTGTCATCTTTTCCTTACCCTCTTCCTTTTTAGATTCCTCTGAGGTTTTTGGCTCTTTGGTTGTCTCTTCTGGCATTGGTTTTCAGGC
>JACOVM010000044.1 GCA_016177345.1 Candidatus Woesearchaeota archaeon
CTCCAACACCACAGCCGACAAAGGTGCGAAACGCGCTTCGAGAAGATATTCCTCGCCCTTGCCTGCAACAGGAAGAGGCGTTGAGGAATGCGCAGCACAAAAAAGAGGGCTACTTCAAAGGCCCAGTGGCTCTGGAGTGAAGAACATGTGGAGTGAAGAATATGGCTAATATAATTGGAATAAAGAGTGTAAGGATAATGAGTGTAAATACGAGGCGGATCTGCTCATTCCTGTTTTGCTTGCTCCTTTCTCTTTTGCTCATGGGCTGCAATACCAATCAAAGCGCTAATCA
Organism: Candidatus Woesearchaeota archaeon; assembly: GCA_016177345.1. Lineage (GTDB taxonomy): Archaea > Nanobdellota > Nanobdellia > Woesearchaeales > UBA12501 > JACPCA01. The sequence goes on from JACOVM010000044.1 coordinate 293, forward strand.
AGATTCTTCAACAACTGATCAAGGTGATTCACCAATGAAAACAACAAGTACAACAGCGATTATGACAACAAGCAAAGGGATAATAACTATTGAGCTTGCTACTGATAAAGCGCCAATAACAACAGCGAACTTCATCAAGCTTGGCAAGGCAGGATTCTATGACGGGCTTACCTTTCACCGCTATGTTCAAGGCTTTGTCATCCAAGGCGGAGATCCTGAAGGAGATGGCACTGGTGGAAGCGATGAAACGATCCCACTGGAAGTAAATCCATCATTGACTCACAACATGGGGGTTATCGCCATGGCTCGATCGCAAGACCCTAACTCGGCATCATCTCAATTTTACTTCACGCTAGAAGAAGCTCATTTCCTTGATGGCAACTATGCAGTCTTTGGAAACGTCACCAAAGGAATGGACGTTGTCGCTCAGCTTCGTGCTGGAGACGTGATTAAAAGTGTTGACATTGAGAACGGATAATAAAATGTAGAATTAGCCTAGAATAGATGATATAATAAGATGGTATATACATACTCATAATAAGATAATAATATTCCTATAATATGATGAGGATATGTCATGGCCACTGTTCCCTCTATCTCTGAAACCATAAGCCAATTCAAGCGAAAAGATATTACTGTTGAGGAACACACTGCAAAGGCTCTTGATGAGGCAAAGAAACTTAATCAGGATTATTTTTATTATAATGTTATTTCTGAGGATCTTGCGCTGGATCAGGCAAGGGCTCTTGACAAAAAAGCTGCAAAACAAGGAATTCAAGAAAGCAGAGAAAAGCTGTTCGGCATCCCACTCGCCGTCAAGGACTCCATTTGTGTTAAAGGAATTGAATCCTCTGCTGGAAGCAGAATGTTAAAAGGATATTTTCCAGTGTTCAATGCCACTGTCGTCCAGCGCGCCATGAATCAGGGCTGTGTCGTGATAGGAAAGACTGCTCAGGACGAGTTTGGCTTTGGCGCTTTTTCCGTGAATGTCGGGCTGGGCTTTGCTATTCCACGAAACCCCTTTGACAAGCAGCGAACAACTGGGGGGAGCAGTGGCGGCGGTGTTGGCATAACACAAAAGACAGGCTACGCGTATGCCAGCTTTGTTGAGTCCACGGGAGGAAGCATTGTCGAGCCAGCATCGTTCTGCAGCGTTGCTGGCATCTGCCCAACATATGGACGCTTGTCTCGCTATGGCCTTATTGACTTTTCCAACTCTATGGACAAGATCGGAACTGCGGCAAAAACAATCCAGGACGCTGCCTTGTTGCTCGAGGCTTCAGCAGGCCATGATAATCGAGACTCAACCAGCAGCGCATCTCCTGTTCCACAGTATACCTCTTTTGTTGGAAAGCCAGTTCGGGGAATGCGGGTTGGAATCATCAAAGAGGCGTTTGGTGAAGGAGTCGATCCTGGCGTTGCAGCCTCTGTGCGAAAAGGAATTGAATGGCTTGAACAGCAAGGTGCACAGTGTGATGAAGTATCTCTCGAGCTGCCGATCAAGTACGGCATTCCAACCTATTATCTTCTTGGCACGAGTGAGGCGTCAACGAATCTTGCAAAATACTGCGGCATGAGGTATGGCGCTGCAGATCCTCTGGAAGGAAATTTTAACAGCTATTTTACAAAGGTTCGTTCTCATCATTTTAGCGAAGAAGTCAAGCGAAGGATCATGCTTGGAACGTTTGCAAGAATGGCAGGCTTTCGCGACGCGTATTACTTGAAAGCAGCAAAGGTCAGAGAAAAAATGCTTCAGGAATACAAGCACCTTTTCTCAACATATGATGCCTTAGTATCACCTACCGTGGCAATCCAGCCGCCAACCTTTTCAGAAATTGAAAAACTCACTCCATTACAGCACTACATGATGGACATGCTTTGTGTTGGCCCAAACATCACTGGCTTGCCCCACCTGAATGTTCCACTTCCCTTCTCCAAGGGCTTGCCAGTAGGAATGATGCTTATCGGAGACCACTTCCAAGAATCAAAACTCATTCAGCTCGGAAGTGCTGTTGAAGAGCAGGCAATGAAACATAAAGCAATACAACAATGAAACATGAAACAATACAACAATGGAATAATACCTCATGGAACAATACAGCAAAGAAACAATTAGATGATACTAAAACAATTAGGTAACACCATTAAATAATCCCAATACCATTAAATAATACCCTTAGGTAATAAGCCATGGCAAAACAATTTACCACCCCAGTTGTTATCGGCCTCGAAGTGCACGTTGAGCTGGACACTGAAACTAAGCTCTTCTGCAGCTGTTCCCGCAGGTCAGCAGAGGGAGAACAGCCGAACACAAGATGCTGTGAAGTCTGCCTTGGCATGCCGGGAAGCAAGCCAGTTCTCAACAAGAAGGCAATCGAGTATGCCCTGCGATTATGCCTGGCCTTTGCTTGTGACATCGACCAAGAACTGATCTTCTCTAGAAAGTCTTACTTTTATCCTGATCTTGCTAAGAATTTCCAGATCAGCCAGTTTGAGCGCCCGCTTGGAAAACATGGAAAAATCTCTCTTTCAGACGGCAGCACGATTGGCATAACAAGAATCCATCTCGAAGAAGATCCCGCATCCCTTGTTCACGAATCAAAATATGTCCTGGTTGATTATAACCGAAGTGGCAACCCCTTGTGTGAAATTGTCACCGAGCCAGACATGGAAAGCCCAGAGCAAGCCCGTGAATTCATGAAAAAACTAAACACTATCCTTGGCTATCTTGCTGTTTTCCATCATCAGCATTGTGTTATCAAAGCAGATGCTAACGTATCTATCAAAGAATCAGGCTACGTGAGAAGCGAAATCAAAAATGTTACGGGCTTTAAAGAAATCGAACGAGCCCTATTCTATGAGGTAGTTCGCCAGAAAAGAGCAATTGCTGACGGTGAAACTCTTGTTCAGGACACTCGCGGCTGGAATGCAGAAAAAGGAACAACCTATCGTATGCGCACGAAGGAAACAGAAGCAGATTATGGCTATATCCTCGACGCAGATCTTGTTCCCATTGATATTACTGAAGAAATGGTAAGCAAGGTTCTCCACTCCATGCCAGAGCTTGCTGAAGCAAAGAAAAAGAAGTTCATCGAAAAACACCATATAGCCGAGCTTGATGCCGAAGTTCTCTCCCAAGAGAAAAAGCTTGCGGAGCTCTTCGAGCGCGTTGCAGAGCAGATTAACCCAATTCTTGCAGCAAAATGGCTGCGCCGAGAGCTCGTGCGCGTGATGAACTATAACAAGCAGACCTTTGACGATTTAGCAATTGATGAAACCCACATGATCGAACTATTGTCCATGGTGGAGAAGAAGGAAATCACTGACCAGGTTGCCCAGAAAATTCTAGAAGAGCTCATCGTAAAGCCTTTCTCTCCCAAAGAGCATGTGAGAGAGAAAGGGCTTCAGGCAGTGTCTGATACTGGGGAGCTGGAAAAGGCCTGCAAGCAGGTTGTCTTTGAAAACCCAAGCGTGGTAAAAGAATTCAAATCCGGCAATGAGAAATCATTCCAATTCCTTGTCGGCCAAGTCATGAGAAAAACACAAGGAAAAGCAGACCCGCGAATGGTGAATGAATTGTTGAAGAAGCTTCTTTAAGAGCAAAAGAGCAATCAAGGCAGTTTATGACGGGGTAATCAGCGTAATTTATAGAGCGTAATCTATAAATACTTCTTCTTCTCCCCACGGTCATGAAAAAGGTTTTGGCTGTTGTTGCCCATCCAGATGATGATATCATTGGCTGCGGTGGAAGCCTGATAGAACACGTTCTAGAAGGAGATCATGTTGCGATTGCATATTTGACGTCTGGAGAATCCGGAAGTTCGACAATAGCCCCCGATGAGCTTAAAAAAATTCGTCCAGAAGAAGCCCGAAAAGCAGCTGGTGTATTAGGAATTGATGATACCACTTTTTTTGGGTATCGTGACGGGCACTTAATGTACGATGCAGATCCTGTAAACCAAGTTATTCGAATACTGCGTGAAAAACGGCCAGATACACTATACGTTCACGCTGCCAATGATCTGCATAGTGATCATCGAATTGCTCATGAGATTTGTATGCAAGCAATATTTGGAGCTCCCGGCAACCATTATGGTATTTCGGGAACAAGGCCATGGCATGTTCCAACTGTTCTTGCATTTGAAGTCTGGACTCCGCACCAAAACCCGCAGCTGGTCGTTGACATTACTGATGTGATGGATAAGAAACTTCAAGCGCTTCTCGAGCACAAATCCCAAGTTGTGCAGACACGGTATGACGAGGCAGTTGAGGGCCTTGCAAGATACCGGGGGGTTATGAGCGGTGCTGGAAGGTATGCAGAGGCGTTTGAAGTGATACGCATTGGCAAGATTTGATTATGTACTCTTTCTTAATTCTTCAAACAATGCCTCATCAACCCTCCCATTGGTGAACATGGCAGGATAATATGCTGCAGGCTCCATGAGCTGTAAGCACCAAGGTCTCCCTTCCCTCATCTGCTCTTGAGTCTTTAAAAGGTAGGTTCTTCCCCCTGCCTGTTGGGTGATCAGGGCTGGGGCTGCATAGTCCCAGTTCGCTGCGCGCTGGTAGAGTAGTGCATCTACCTTTCCTTCGGCTACATCCATGGCTTCAAGGCCAATGGTACCCCGGTACAAATGTGGTGCTTGGTCGAGTCGAGGCTCTCCAAGATTCTTTATCGCCCTCATGGCAGTAGCATACTTTGCGATATAGTCTCTCCTTTGAGAAAGATTGAGCCGAGCATGAATCAATGAGGCTGATGGCTCAATTGATTTCTGTTGTGAAACATGAGTGGGTTGGGCTATTCCATTTTTAATGCGAATAGCATCAGTATCAATCGTCGCGACATGCAGCTCTTGCCGAAGAGGATTATACACAAGGCCAACAGTGACAATGTATTCCCCATGCACTGACTCTGCTAATGCAAATAAATGGCAGAATTCTCCCCCCCTGCTATAACCCATAGTCCCATCAAGCTCGTCAACCAGCATGATCGGCTGGTGATTATGTTGGTCGTGAACAAACCCTCTTGATGATTCCTCCGTGAGCAGGACAACCCGATTTCCAAATGTTCGCGTGACAGTTTCAACAACATGCTTGCTGATCTCCAGGTCAGCGATCGTGACAAGATCTGTTGGCCCAGATTTTGTTTTGATCTCCCCTGGCTGAAGCTGCTGATAATGCTGAAGGGCAATCCCTCCCGCTACTACAGCTTCTTCTTTAAAATAGGCAAGGACATCATCCTGAAGTGTTTTGTCACCGGTCATGCTTTTTCAGAAGTTTACCCTTTTTTATAAGGGTTTGCTATTCGTCCTTGCTTGCTCCACTACCCTCCTTTCGAAATCGATAAGCCGCTCTCCTTCATCTTTTTCAATATCCAAGAAGGACATAAAATGCTTGACGAGCTCTTTTTCCTCTTCTTTTGTCATTTCTTCAACAGGAATCTGCCCTAGATGTTCTGCTATCAGCTTTTCCTCAATATCCTCTGTTGTTTCCTCAACAATTTTTATTTCTTCGAATTCTGGCGAAGAAACTGCTGCAGTATTGCGCAAGACAACGTATGCTCCCTGCTGTTCCATCTCTTTGCTCAGGGTGGAGAATGAAACATCAGCGAGAGAGCCAATGCCAAAAGCCCCATGAAAGCGAAGAAGAACGATCGCGTTTCGGAGATCTTTTCCATGAATTTGTTTTCCATGAATTTGCTTTCGAATATCATCCTCGACTTGGTGTGGTGATTTATTCGTGCAATCAATAAGTAAGGGCATGGTTGGAAAAAGCTCCATTGGCTGCCATTCAATATCAGTATTACCAGCAGCATTGCTAATAAGGTACATTCCTCCTCGCCCGTACTGTTCAAGCTCTCGAAAATTTGCGGGAAATAAAGCGCCAGGATAGGTAACGGGACCATACCCCCCAATATTCACTTGCTTAATAGTATGGACATGGCCGCCAGCGTAATAATCAAATCCCTTTGGAAGGAGCGAGATAGGATATGATTCCATCTGTTCTAAATCCTTTGGCTTCAGCTCGGTAATCGCCGTGTGGAACATAAATATTTTGTATCCCTGCTCCTGCTCGAGTGGCTCTCGCGCAAGCTCCTCGTAATAGTGCCGTTCTAACATGCCTTTCTTGCCAATCATTCCTGTAATTTTCGTTCCTGTCTTCTGATCAATGGTGAACTGAAGATGGAGCTTGTTGTCTCTTATTTCTCCTTGGACAACATTGATCCACAGCCCTGCTTCTTCAATAACATCCAGCATGGTCTTGCCTGATGGAGAGAAATCATGGCTTCCTGCAATAATATAGACAGGAATGCTATTATCTTTCAGCTGCCGAAGCTTTACTACCACCTGCTTTAGCTTATCAATCGGGGGCATGGAGGTATTGAAAATGTCTCCAGAAATAAGAATGAAGTCAACCTGCTGGCTGATACATGAATCAACTGCCTTCTCAAACGCCAATGTTGAAAGATGATTCATCTTCTGGTCACGCCAGCTTCCAATATGAACATCAGAAAAATGGGCATACTTCATTCAAGTCAGGAATGAAATACTGTTTTTAAAGATTTAGAGAATAGACAAGGTAATCGTTTATTGTCAAAACATGGTATAAAATGCTCAAAGATGCTCAAAAAAGATAGTTTCCCTTTATGACATCGCTTAAATATTTGGAAAGTGATGCTGCTTCCCTTCATCCCCAACTCGTTGCTGAAGCACTCCTTCAACACTCCTCGGGTTTGGGGTGCAATACGGCTCCGGAAGGCGCTCAAGGCCAATTCCTTCAAGATCATACATTCCATTAAGGTGTTCCGTATTTGTTAGCATCAAGCCTCCTTCTGTATTTCGTTCAATCATCACAACACGTCTTGCCAGTGTTTCATATACAGTTTGTACTTGTTGAGGATCAGCACGTGGTCGAGGCCTTCCATTATGGGAGTATGTACCACTATCCTTCCCATCGTCAGAAAACATTACGGTAATATCTCCGAGCGGAGTAGTTTCTTGTTCGGGATCAGCATGGTCAACGGGGATTCTCTGAAGTGTTAGTCGATCAACTATTGTCCCATCAGGATTATGGACAAGGTCACTTTTTAGGTAATAGATGCGGTTTGGCTTGAAAACAAGCTTTCGATACTGCCCCTTTGCATCTTCTTGAGAAATATCGGCAGTGTGCTGAACAGCCCTTTCCCGAAGGTGATCTTCTAAGGCTTCTTTTGACTCAAACCCTAACCAGTCTGTTTGTCCCATCGCATACCCTTCAAGAGGGGAAGTCAGGGGTATTTATAAGCCTTAGGGTTGGGATGGCTCTGTCCAGAATCTTAATTTTGGGGATTGGCACTGCTGCCAAGCGACGTGTCCTGATCACGTTTTGCGGGAGCCCGTATCCTCGGGATGCCGCTGCCGTGCGCTCTTCAAAACAGAGCGCAGCAGTGCCAATCCCCGTCGTGAAACGGGTAGTGCCATCGCGCTCTGTCTGCGTTTAGTACTCGATCTGGTATCGAGTATCCGGGAACAGGATGAGGATCCGGGGCACGGCGCTTGGCGATGGCACTACCCGTTGAAAAAAGATTCGGGACAGAGCCGGTTGGGATAGTATGCTTATGCAATATTCCCAACCTGCTGTCGGACGTGCTGCTTTGTTGCCTGTTCCTTTGTCAGGCTCATCAACTCAACGGTAATTCTCCGAAGCTGCCGGTTATACTGGATCTCTTCTTTTAGCAGCTGCCTCTCCTTCTTGACGCTGCTCGCTAATGATAGAATTCTCATGTGGAGCCTTCCGAGTTGGCTTATTGGCTCTTCAAGGCTTATCTTCTGCTTGCTGCTCATTGCATATTGAATTGCAGGCCATAACGTTTTTTCTATGTTTTGATAGATAGATTGAAACTCATTGGTGATGTTGTCAAGAAGACCTTTCGTTTCTCGAAGAACTCTGGTAATTTGCGATTGTACCCCTACTGTTTTTTTATTGTCAGCTGTTTTAAGCTGAACCTGGCAGAAGGCCTCTGCAGCAGTTTGCAAGAGCTCTTCTTCTTTCAAAAAGTGAGCAGCAATGTCACGGATTTTTTTTAGAACAGCAATTCCTTCAAGGAGAAGCTGTTGTAGGTCTGTTGTATGGCTTATAATTTTTTTGCGAAACTCCTCTTGTCCAGTTTCACTCCCTGCTTCACGGTATCGTATTAGTAAATTGTATAATGTTGAAATCTCCTTGTTCAACGACTTGCCAAACAAGGTATTTTTCTGAAGAAGGTCAAGAAATACTTTTACCCCATCGCTTTCCAGCAGGTCAATGTCACCAAGAACCTGGTCAGTAATGCCAACAACTCGTTCCAGCCAGAGAAGGTCTTTTTCTGCAATGCCAGTAATGGCACTTTCCTTCTCCTTCTCTACAGAAACCATACCTTTCCAAGGCATTTCCTAGTATAAAAAGATTTGGTATTTTTATTGAGATCCATCTCTTATTCCTTTCTGCAAAGCCAGTAAAACAATAACCTTTTTAATTCCAGAGATCATAAAACAGATATGTCCATCAAATCTTGGTTTCATTCCAAGCCATTATGGCTCCGCAGCGGATTTCTCGGGATCGCAGTATGCATTGCCTTGTTCCTGTTCTATCTGTTTCTATACTTTCCGATTATTAATGTTGTTTATGCAGACCATATCGCTGCATATGGTGGAACTCCAGCGTGGACAACGAACATTCCTCTTTTTACTGGCCACCTTTTTCCGCTGTTCTCACATTTCGTCATCGAAGGAACCCCTCTTATTTCACGTTTTTGTGAAGAAACAATTCCCGACTGTACTCAATGGGCTGCAAAGGAGTACTATACTGGAACAGATTGTGTCGAATGGAAAGAAAGTGATCCAGAGACAAGAACAGAATATGATGGTTGTTGTGAAGATCTTATTATGACTCCAACACCAGCTTGTGAAGATCGGGCTGAATTAGCAGGATTCATTATATTAGCTCTTGTTCTGATTGGAATCTATTTTCTTATTGGAGCTGCTCTTGGGTTCATGATTCAGATAAAGAAACAGAGATTATGGC
>JACOVM010000063.1 GCA_016177345.1 Candidatus Woesearchaeota archaeon
AAATCCAGCGTTGCACAGGCAAAAAAGTAGAATTGCTTGTCTGGAAATTTCTCTTGCAGCTTCAAGATGGTGCCCAACAAGGCTTGTACTGTTTTTTGTCCTGATTTTGTAGAGATGAGAACACCAATCGTGCCTGAAGAAAGAAATTTAACCAGTGCTGCTTTGCGCTTTTTTTGCACATCAGCAACGCTCTCCTTGGAAAGAACACGAGCCTCATTCAGCATTGGATCAGCGATAACGACATCGCGATTGAACGTAATAACAATGCCTTTAGGATGAAATTCTCCAGTCCCAACATAAAGAATATCCTCTTCTGGTATCTCCTTTGGCACACTGCAGCCGAGAATCTGGCCGTGAAGCTTAACAGTCTTGCCATGCTTCTCGAGAAATGCTTTTACCTCGCCAAGCTTTGCAGAATGCTGCACGGGAGCAACAAGGCAAACGCTGCTTCCTTTAAGGAGGGGCATGGCTTTTTCAACAACAGGCATGACATCAAGATCTGACCTGGCATAAAGATGGTGGATTTTGATGGGCATGGCTACTGGAGATGGCAGTGATTTAAGAACATTGCTATTTTGTACCGGTCATTTCATTCAATCGCTGTGCTATATTGTACAAGTGAGCAAACAGCGCAACTCATGTTGGCGTACGTTGGGGTATCATATTCCTCAACAATATCAGCAAGATTTGCCATGAGAAAGAGAAAAGGCAAAAAGGTTAAAAACCTTTGGGTTATATTCGTGGCAAAACATATAAATACAATCAACATCCTAAAAGGACATGGGCGATGGGCTGAAGGAGAAAGTTGCTAAACCTACGCATGCTAAGAGCCTCGATGACAAGGTTGTAGATAACGCTACTGATCACTCTTCTTCACCACTTGTTGAACCTGTTTCTGTTGAGGCTCCGCAGCAAGCAAGGATCTCCTGGCTTCTTCCAAGAACACCACGAGAAGGAGTTATTTTAGCCGCTGGCGGAGGGCTTCTTGCATTGGCAACTGAAGTCGTTCCTCCGGCAATAGCATTGGCACAGGAATATGGTACAAGAGCAGTTCATAAAGCACAACCGCTTATTGACGTAGTATCACAACACCACGGCCCTGCTCTTATCGGAGCACTTGCACTGCCTCTAGCCGGAGAAGCGTACACCCTATATTCTAAGCGGCGATTAGCCCGATTCAGAACGCTTGGGCTTCTCTCGACAGCAGGAGGGGCAGCCGGCATTGGCATTTCCGCAGCGCTTCCTGCCCTTGAAGAATTAGTAAGCGATGCTGGCGATGCTGCAGAACGTTTTGGTACTACATTGATGGAAACCGCACCAGAATGGGCTCCTGTTACTGTTGGGGGAATAGCTGGTGCAACAGCAGGAGCGCTTCTTCTTCCCAAAGTTCTCAACCGAATACTTGTTGACGGGCAAGGAAACAGGCTTCACTGGAGATACAATACTGCACGAATTGTTGGCGGTATCGGTGGTGGGATAGTGGGCGCTTACACGCCGAGAATGATTGAAGCAGCGTGGTCATTCGGAAGTCGAATACGGCCATCACTAGAGGCTTTTGTTAATGTTCTTCCAGAAATAGGAGTGGCAGGTGGAGGCGCCCTGGGCATGTTAGGTATGAGTAGGATTCTTGTTGGCCAACCACTAACGAGAGGAGAAACAGCTGCTGCCCTGATTATAGGGGGGGCAGCAGGAATTGGACTGCTCAATGGAGGCCTCACGCCTGCCGCAGATTTCTTAAACACTATTGGAGGATATAGTGTTGGCGGATTGCTCGGGGCCGTCATGCTCACATTGTATGCTCAACGACAAGAACAGAGACGAGGCAAAAGATCTGGGTTGTTGGTTTCATACTCAAGAATTGTCATTGGCGCAGGAATCGGCATTGGAACACAATTTCTAATCCACCAAGGGGCACGAGGAGCATACTCTCTTTTTCAAGAAGGGTTAAGGCTTGGTTTGCCGGCAGCAAAAAGTGCTTACCATACGTTAGCGCCGTATGGAGAATATATTGCAATAGGTGCAGGCATCGTTGGTGTTGCTGCTGGCGTTGGAATTGCATTTGCAAAAAGCCCAAGGCTGCGACAAACAACGAGCTCAGCAATATACTCTATGGGAAGAAAAGCTGCATCAGCAGGAAGATACGTGAGAGACAACGCGATGTCCTATGTTATGCACCCTGTTTCTAGCGCATTGGATCTCGTAACACCTAGCCATGAAGATACGGTGAGGTATAATGGAAGATATCTTCAGCGATTATTAGGGGCTGGCGGTCTTCTTGCTGCAATTGGGGCAGGGCTTGAGCCGACATACAACGCTGTTGCTTCATCTCCATCAACTGCCGCAGGAGCTGCTGCCGTAGTATTCTTCACCGCCCTCGCTGGAGTAAATCATTTGTTGAAAAGGAATAAGAAAGAAAAATGAATAGGGCATAGCCAAAGTCTTTTAAATATCTCCAATCTTCTTCTAAGGATGGCATCTAAAGAGGATATAGATGAATTGCTGCAGCTCAACTGGGAGATGATGTTATCGGCAGCTAAGCCCATACAAGATCGCATTATGGATGGACAGCTTGATCCAGAAACTGCGATAAGGCTTCTTACACAACAGCAATTTGGAGATGGGCAGTACAGTCCAGAATATCAGCGATTTCGTGAAAACTCAAAAAAGCTGTTTGAGAATGAGGTCTACTTTGAAGCAGGATACAGCTCATCAGCAGTAACAGGCTTTAGATACCGAGAATCCTCATTCATTGACTCACACTTTCTTTTTCTTCTCCACCAACAGCTTGGAGGGAAAAAGTATGATTCTCCTGAAAAACTTCGGCGGAAAATGGAAAGGCTACTGAAGGGAAAAAGAATTCTAGAGCTCGGCTGCGGGCCTGGTTTTGGATTGCATACCTTTCAGGATCTCGGCGCTATCGCCACCGGAATAGAACTAAGAGACACGTATCGAGGAAAGGTTGATCATGTTGATATTCTATATGGCGATGCAACTGCTGATCTTGACAGATTATGTGATGGTGAACAATTTGATATCGTATACAGTGCAGACTTTTTTGCCACCGTAAATGTTTCATTCAAGTCAGCACAGAGAATGGCACCTGCATTAGCAGAAAGAACTGTACCTGGAGGGCTTGGAATTCATCTTGTTACCTACTTTAAACTCAGTCCAGCAACACGCTATCTCGGCGCATGGATTGATGCATTCACTAATAGGGTAGACCTAGATGAATGGCAAAGAAAATACGACATGCTGCCCCTGAAAGAGCGGCTTGAAGATTCATGGACAAATGAATGTCCTCTTGACCCTCAAGACCTCATCAGACAAGGATTTGTGATAAAGGAGCATGGCATCCACAATAATGAGGTAGTCATCATCACTGAGAAGCCAGTGGGCACGTGAGTCTCTTTTTTTTATCGCCCAATATAGATAACATTTTCTTCTTTTTTGAAATCGTCATCGCCAGTAAGCACTTTAGCATTGTTGGCTTGCGCTGTTGCAAGGACAATCGCGTCAGCCATTCCAAATTTTTTTTGCTTTTTGAGCCGCGCAGCAGCAAGAGCAATCTCTACAGTAAATGGCGCGACAAAAGAATAGCGCAGAATTTTATCAATGACCAGTTCTGCATCAGCAGGCATATCTTTCAGGAGCTTAAGATACACCTCAGAAATGTTTATTGGGCAGGTGATAATTTCTTCCTCACTTTCTAAGTATCGCTTAACTATATTTCCTGATTCAGACCCCTGAATATACTCGATCCAAGCCCAGCTGTCAACTAAAACGGTCAATCTCTTCCCTCATAAATTCGCCCTTGATTTTTCCTTTTCCGATGCCAAAAAAAGACTCTTTTGGTTTTTTTAAGTGGAGCACAAGGGTCTTGATAGTCTCATCAAACGTTTCAGCCTGAAGCTCCTCCTTTACCAGGCGAAGAAGATGCATAGTATCGTCTCTTACTGCCACGGTCGTTGTCATATAACAATATAGTAATATAAGTTATATTTAAATATTTCTATATTTTAAGCTTTTTAAGCTGGGAGAACACCATATAAATACAGGCACGCTTTGATTATTTGGTATGACCAAGCCCAATACCTTAACCCCCGAAGAGCAAGCAGTCATCCTCCATAGAGGAACCGAGCACCCATTCACTGGAAAGTACTGGAATTTCTACAATGACGGAACCTATCACTGTAAGCAATGCAGTGCTCTTTTATATCGCTCTACCGATAAATTTGACAGTGGCTGTGGCTGGCCAAGCTTTGATGATGAAGTGAAAGGGGCAGTCAAGCGCATCCAAGACAGTGATGGCCAAAGAACAGAGATCCAATGCAATGCCTGCGGGGCACATCTCGGCCATGTCTTTAAGGGAGAGGGCTTCACGAGAAAGAATGTTAGGCATTGTGTGAATTCAATTTCTCTCACGTTTGTTCCAAGAAAAGAAAGAATAAAAGGTGAACAATGAAAACAGAAACCATCATTCTTGGCGGAGGGTGCTTCTGGTGCATGGAAGCGGTATTCTCACTCCTTAAAGGCGTGCTCAGCGTAACACCAGGCTATGCTGGAGGGACAACAACGAATCCAACGTATGAAGACGTATGCTCTGGAACAACAAACCATGCCGAAGTTGTCAAGGTAGGATATGATCGAGAGAAGACGCCGCTTGACAAAGTCCTGTCTGCCTTCTTTTCTTCTCACGATCCAACAACAATGAATCAGCAAGGGAACGACGTTGGAACGCAGTACCGCTCTATTATTCTTTTTACAACAGAACAGCAGAAAAAAGAAATAGAAGAAGCAATAAAAAAGGTTCAGAAGAAATATGAAAAGCCAATTGTTACCGAGGTAAAAGAGCTCGACTGCTTTTATCCTGCTGAGGAAGAACACCATCGCTATTTTGAAAAGAATCCAAGGCAAGCGTATTGCAGGCTCGTGATTGCTCCAAAAGTGGAGAAGGTGAAGAGATTGATAGCCTCAGACGAATGACATATGATACTTCCTCACATCCTCAGCAGCCGATCGTTCAATCTGGCATGGAAGCACGCTTTGTCGCCAATCATCAAAGTGCCTTGCATCAGCGCCTTTTACAACAACTGTATATTGGTGGCGAACAATAGGCTTATCAGCATCACTCCACCCGTATCCCCGACGAACAATCGAAGTCATTATTGGATTACCGCAAAGTAACGCTGTGCCAAAGCTCATTTCAACAGTATCGCCTAAATGATGCAGATGCATGTTCAATATTAAATTTTCATCATCTTCCCTAAGTAACGCGTCGAGGTAGTCATCCGCAAGCTCTGCCCGTAAGCGTATTTTTCTTCTCATACTGCTTTTAGAAAAATAGCTTTCAAAGTAGCCAAAGCCGTTTGACCTGTGCTGTTCAATAATTTCGATATCCTCATCATTTCCTTCTCCATGGTATTGAAGAAACAACACTAACTCGTAGGGTGTTATGTTCCGTTCTTCTTCTGTTGCCATCATGATACAACCAACTGTCAATACATCCGATTGTCGATACTATCAACATTTTCGCATATGCGGAGCGCTGACCTGCACGTTCTTGCCATATTTTCAAACGTGTAAGGGCCAATCAAATAAAGAAGACTTTGGTCGTTATCTAATGATAGTTCTCCTTTTAAGTAACTTAGATAGTATGTTTTTAGAGTATCGCTAAGTCGGTGAATCATTCTCCCTCCCCTAATCTCTCCCACAAACCTCCTTTTAGCTTGGTGCTCAGAAGCAATAGACCTATGGACAATGTTGTCTTTTACCAACTCTGTAAGCCTTCTTGGGGGAATTGCATCAATGACCGCAATCGCCTGGGCAAATACGGGCATTGCATCAAGAGCTTTTCCAAGCAATTCTTTTTCTTTGTTCTTATACTCATCATCTTTGGGCCTATAATAACCAACTGCATCAAATGCATCTCCAGCTGCCCTCAAGCTCTCCATAAGCTCGTATTTGTATTGCGTTACATCTGCCATATTTGCCGCAAAGCCATGGAAATATTTAAATAGTTGTTATAATATATTGATAACACTGATAATCATGGCAGACTTAGAGAAGCTGGAAAAGCTCGGGCTTACAAGAAATGAAGCAATTGTATACAAGGCGCTTATTGAGATTGGGGAGACAAAGACTGGCGCCATCGTCAAGAAAACAGGGCTTCACCGCGTCATCATCTACGATGTATTAGAGTCGCTTATCAAGAAAGGACTTGCATCATATGTCATAAAAGAAAACATCAAATATTTCAAGGCAGCTGACCCCTCCAGATTACTCGAGTTCTTGAATGAAAAGCAAGCATTAGCAAAAGAGATCATCCCCCAATTAAATATCCTTAAGGATGAAGGGACATCAAAACAATCAGTTTCAGTTTATGAGGGAATACGAGGGCTTAAATCTGCCATGAACAACATGCTCAATGAATTGTCATCGAAGGATTACCACTATGTCTTTGCCTCAGGAAACATGGCTGATGCAATGGGCCCGTACTACGCCCTGTATCAAGAGAACAAGAGAAAAAAGAAAATCATGACCAAGGTGATTTATGATACCTCATTTAGAAAGAGAATCGATGTTACCAAAATAACCTACGGAAAAATAAGATTTTATCCTTTATCTTATTTTCCAACAGATACCTGGATTTACAAAGACAAAGTGCTGATTGTAACCTATACTGCAAATCCGCCAATTGCAATTTTAATTGTGAGCAGAGAAACCGCAAATTCCTACAAAAAAATATTTGAAGGATTCTGGAAAAATGCGAATACTTGAAAAGAAAGTAATTTAAACAACCAAACTATTCTCTAGTTCATGAAAGACATATACGCCGCTATTCCTCCCATGGTAGGTGGCCTTGCAGGGGCGGTTTTAGGGGCAGTGGCTGTTAGCGCTGCAAGTGATGTTTCTGACCCTTTAGAAGCAGGGGCTACTGTTGGCTTTGTCCTTGGAGTATTTGGTGGAGGAATGTTTTCCTCGATCTTCCCAACAGCGCAGCAGGAGGCAAGAGAACGGCAGGCAAGATTCTATGCTGTTCGGTCACGGCTTGAAGAAGCACTCGGCCATGAAGACTTCACCAGGCTTACCAAGCAAACAAAAAAAGCAGACAGGCATCAACTTGCCACAACTAGAGGTAAAGTTCTCCTCTATCAGGAGATCGATAGAGGGTACGCTATTGAAAGCATTGCCAATTTCAGCAGAAATTATCTCAACGAAGCAGAAGAAGCTATTGGGAGATGCATCGCAGACGAGTTTCTTGTAGAATTCATTGCAGAAATCGATCCGAAAACAAGGCTGGCAAATACGGTTGCCTTTCGCTCTGCCCTATCCCAAGGAACACGAGAAGAAGTGGAAGATGCGTGCGGAAGAGTGCTGATCGCCCGCTACAATTTCTTATGTGCTTTTTCTGGCCAGGCCCCTTACGAGCCATGCAGGCTTCTGACGAGATAAGGAGAAATATACAAGAAGCAGCAATAGCAGAAGGCATTTAATCCAAGAGAGACAATAATACTAATTTATATATCTAACGATTTGATGACACTGCTGTCACACAAAGCTTTAAATATTTCTGCGAGACACCAAAGGCCATGCCATCAGATCCATCTGAAAGAATAGTAAGCCTTCTTCAAAGAGATAGGGATGCAGCCAGTGACGGTGCTGTCCACGCCTTTCTTGATGATCTCTGCAGTGCAATACGAGTTGCTACAGGGAAAACAGAAGGAGTAACCTTTGCCACGTATGTAAGTGATATCATTGGTGATATTGTTAAAGCAGAAGTTCCTTTTCCAAATAATGGATCTGGATATGATGGCCCGACCTTTTCTTTTGTTGTCCGGCCATTAGACAGTGAGGGGCATGCAACACATCAACTGTACGGAGTTCCAATGATTATCGGGAGCACTGTTCCGCTAGAAGAAAGCGGGCTTCTTTCGCGGCCGATCACCTCCATGCGATTTGGGCAAGGCTTTAATTATGAAACAGATAAGCTTACTCAGCTTGTGATGGAGTTCAACGACGTGCGTGGGTTTGTGCCACGAAGAGTAGGGCAAGACCTCCTTGTCTCCATAACTTATGATGATCTTCTTCGGGCTTATGAAAAAGAAGAGGCAGGATTCAATCGTGAGGGAATCCAAGTAACACAAGTAACAATTCTCGTCCCAAGCGGAGAGGGGTACAAAACAGAGGGTGCGGGGTCAATAGCTCAGCGTGCACTTCTCCACCCCAGCCATGACATGTGCTTTGCATACGGTGTTGGAGAGCGAGTATATCGCGGGAGGCCAATTGCCAAGCCATTAAAAAGGGAAACCCATGGACCCAGGCTGCTCGACCACAATGGACAGGGAGAGGAATGCTTCTTTAATATTGCCTCGCTCGCTCGTGTTGCCGTTGATGGAACAAGTGATGATGTTCAAGCCCTTCATTTTACTGCTATCGCAGTTCCGCTTATTGGAACAGATGATTCTCTAAAGTTTCAGTTAGAACGAGGATGGAATGATAGCTCTCTTCTTGGAGGTGGGCTCATGAAAGGGGGAGGGATGACCTTTGGAGGAGGAACTCTAGGGGTTGATGTTGCAGCATTCAGCACCGGCCGTACAACAGGAACCTCCAGCAGGCTCGTTCACCAGGCATACGACCCATCAAGAAAAGTTGGAATTATCGATGCTAAAGTGTATACCTGCTCTCCAGATACGATGAGGGAAAGGATTACGCAATACACACAGTAAAGATTAGATACAACTCCACATAAATTCAAAATACTTCTTGTATGATTTGTGAAGATACTTGTCTTTAATTATGACAACATATATGTTTTCCTTATGTAATGATTGAATTGCTATTTTATTTCCATATATGATTGTTGTGACTTCTGATTTATACTTTCCTGGCAAATACTTGACTTTGAAATGAGTTTTAGGATGTGTTTCCATGGCTTCTTTCGCCTGGATATTTGCTATCACTCTCTCCTTAATATTTGCCTTGGTGAATTTCTTTAAGAAGTTAGGATATGAATATTTCAAGACTTCTGTTGCTTTCCCTGTAGCTCCAAAAACAAGAAACTCTTTTCCTGTATTATAGATGTCATGGTAAAATGTTTTTATTCCTTCTTTTCCCTCGAAAACTTCTATTTTAAACGGTTCTTCCCGTATGAATTGTTGCTTCAATTTAGGTAGAATATCTTCAAACCTTCTTTTCTTATTTTCTAATAAAGCAAGAATTTTCTCAGGAGGTGCAGCTTGGTAATATCGTTTGGACTCCTTAATAACATAGCTAACTAGCCCTTTTCTCATCAGATTTTCAAGCTCTAAGTAAGCAGTCGTTCTGTTCATTTTTGTGATTTTTGCTAGCTTTGAGGCAGTACATGATATTTCCTTCAGTAAGGCTATATACATCTTTGCCTCTCGTTCATTTAATCCGAATTCTTTCAAAACATCTTCCATACCTTACGATGAGGAACATATGCTTATAAATGTTGTCATAAAATGACAACACTATTTTATATAATTGTTTATATTATTCATGGATATAATGCCAAAAATTATTGATGTACACAAGGCACTAGAAGGAACGCCTCGCCCTCATTATCTTGTTGAACGTGCAGAGTATATAAATAGAGGGAATGTACATGTACTAAATGGAACAGTGAATTTCAGTTCAGAAGGGAATCCCTCAATTGCAGACAGGGCCAAGAACTATCTCTCGTCTCCGCATGTAAATGTCGGGGATGTTTGTTTTGCTATGTGGAATGCAGCACATATCATCGGAGGTATTTTAGGTTATTCTCAAAGAACACTGATAAATGAGGTGCGAATTGTTCCTCACGAACGTATTCCACCAGATATAAATATTGGTTTAGAGCTGAAAATTTCTGGGGGACAGTTTAAGGAGGATAAACAAGGAAGGCAGTATACACTAGGAAAGATTGTAGGTAAGTTAATTCATGGAAAACTTTTGTTGACAGAGGTGTACACAGACATATTTGCCAGAGAATAATAGTCTGCAAATTCGCAACAATCATCGGAAAGAATACAAATTTTTGTTCGGCTCATGATTACCACTCGTCATTCATAACAACCCTTGCAAGAAGGAGAAACATATTTAAACACATTACGTTTTTTATCACAAATATGATTAGGGCCTTTTTCAGAGACGTATCAAAAAAAGAAGCAGTTTCTTGGGCATTTTATGATTTTGCAAATTCTTCTTACGCTCTTTTGATTCTCAGTTTTGTTTTTCCAATCTTTTTTAGAGAGAATATTGTCGGTGGACAACACGGTGATTTTTGGTGGGGCCTTGCTGTCAGCGGTTCCATCCTTCTTTGCGGCCTTGCAAGCCCAATCATCGGTGCAATAGCAGATTATGACACGAAGAGAAAGCAAAAATTTATCTTTTTTGGTTTATTATCCATCCTTGGAACGGCATTACTCTACTTTACTGGCCCTGGCTTAATGCTCTTTTCGTTCACCTTATTTGTCTTCACTAATTTTTGTTATCAAATTGCGCAAACATTGTATGA
>JACOVM010000056.1 GCA_016177345.1 Candidatus Woesearchaeota archaeon
CTTTAATTCTTCCCCCATTTCCTTATTTTCAGTGCTCTTTTTAGAAGCTTAAACCCTTCCAGAAAAGTAGGTGATAATAAGCGCAATGCCTAAAATAACAGAGATGAGAAAGACAGCTGCCCCAATCCACATTCCAACACTGATTTTTTCGTCCTTTTCCTCAATGTCTTCTTGACGTTCCTCCTCGTACATGCTTGAAGGGGCTTTGGCTGGCACTTTTTTATCCATTATCGCCAGGTTTGTGTTTTTGTTTATATGTTTTTTTAATAGTTAACTCTTGATTACTAATTTAGTATCGCTAGTATCACATTTCAATCTAGTATCACATTATATCCCCCACCCTACCATATCCTCCATCCCCACCTCACCAATCCATCATCACAATCCATATAAACATTATTTTCTTTCCTGCCAAGATGCTTCTCAAGTCCATCACGCTCCACAACATTCGAAGCTATAACCAGCAAAAGATCACTTTCCCAGAAGGATCAATCCTCCTTTCCGGAGATATCGGCGCCGGAAAATCCTCTATTCTTCTTGCTATCGAATTTGCCTTGTTTGGCATCCAGCGGGACAGCCTCGCCGGAGACATGCTTCTCCGAAAAGGGGCTTCTTCTGGCTTTGTTGAGCTCGATCTTCAGCTGGGGGAATTAAATCACACCAACCTCATTATCCACCGCCTTCTCAAGCGAGGAAACCAGGGGGTAAAGCAGGATGCAGGGTTTATTGTGGTCAATGGAAAGCGCCAGGATGCAACCCCTACTGAGCTGAAAAGCACGATCGTCGACCTACTCGGCTATCCTAAAGAAATGATTACAAAATCAACATCGCTCCTGTACCGCTACACCGTCTAT
Organism: Candidatus Woesearchaeota archaeon; assembly: GCA_016177345.1. GTDB lineage: Archaea > Nanobdellota > Nanobdellia > Woesearchaeales > UBA12501 > JACPCA01. The sequence goes on from JACOVM010000056.1 coordinate 855, forward strand.
ACCCCTCAAGAAGAGATGAAAGCAATTCTTCAAGAGCAAAAAACAACTCGCTTGGACACCCTTCGAAGGCTCTTTCACATTGATAAGTATCAGCGCATCGCGAACAATACCCTGATTTATGGCCGATCACTTCGGGAAGACTGCCGTGAACTTGAAGGAAAGATAAGCGATCTTCCCCAGCTTCTTCTCCAGTTGAATGAGTTCCAAGAAACAGCTCTTCGCCTCTCCGCACAGGTGAGAGAGGTGGAAGAACAATGCCATCAACAAGAAGCTGCTGCTGCTGAACGTGCCAAAGCCTTGGCTGCACTGGAAGAAAAACAGCAGCAACATTTACTTATCCAACAGCAGTTTCAGATCGAAAAATCAACTCTTTTTCAACAACAGCAAGCATTGCAGGACATCGAGCAGCAGCTCACCACCCTTACCAATCAACTTATTCATCTCGATGCAGCGCTGGCAAACTATCCTGCTTCTCAATCAATCACGTTTCAGGAACTCCAGCAGCAGATCACAGCCGAGGAGCGGCAGTATACCATTATGCTCCAACAACGTACCCAAGCAACCACAAACCTAACTGCCAGTTTAAGCAGCTCAATGGAGCTTCAGCAAGAGCTAACAAAAAAAACAAGCGAGCATGACCGCATAGCAAAAGAGAAAAAGGGCATTGAAGAAAAAATAGGCTTTCAGGAAACTAATAGCCAAAAAGTTGTTAATACCAAAGTTGTTAGTACAAAAGTTGCTAATATTCAAGAACCAATAGAACCAATAAAAGTCCAGGAGATGGCTAAAATTCGAGAAGCACTTCAGGAAACACTCCAGGGGCTCTTGCTTGAGAAAAAAGGCCTTGAGATCCAGTACCACGACGCATTTCATGTTCAACACTCTATTGCGTCTATGGACCAGTGCCCAACCTGCCTTCAATCAGTAGCGGAAGGCCACAAAAAAAGCGTCCTTACGATACAAGCAAAAAAGGGAGGGGATATTCTATCCAAGATTAGGCAATATGACCATGACATTGCCGAATTAGCGCATCGGATTCATCATGCTGAAGCAACTGTTTTTTTCCTTTCTGATTATTCAAGGCTTGTTCAGCAGCATCAGTTGTTAACTCAGCATCTTAACATTCTGGAGAATGATCTTTATCAGCTTCAGCAAAAGAAAACGCGCATCCTCAATGAGCAGGCTGTTCTCCAGCAAATACTAACCACTCAGCCCTTGTCAACACCAGAATCACAGCGTGCCTTGCAGGAAAAGAAAAAACTTCTCACTACTATTGTGGAAAGGGACGCCATGCTTCAGTCTCGCCACGAAAAAATTCAGCAAGAGAATAGCCTTTCTCAGCGGAAGTCTCTTGTTCAGAAAGAAATCGCGAGCATTTCTTCATCTCTAGACCACCTTTCTGCCAGTCTTGCTGCGTTCTCTAGCCTTTCTGAACTGTTGCCAAGGGCGCGGGCACAGCGTGATGCTGCAGTCGATACCCTTCATCAGGTCCAAATTCGAAAGGCAACGCTGTCCAAAGAGCTTGAGTCGATCCAGCTGCGCAAGAAAGAAATCGAAGGGCATATTGCTCAAAAGCAGGCTGCCCAGCATCGCCTGGTTCGCCTCCAGCAGTTTTTCAATTGGCTTGACAGCGCATTTATTCCTTTATTATCAACAATTGAAAAGCACGTGCTAGGCCGAGTCTATCACGAGTTTAACGCCTTGTTCCAGCGCTGGTTTTCAATGTTGCTAGGAGATGAACAGCTCACGGCAAGGCTTGATGACAGTTTTTCTCCGGTCATTGAGCAAAATGGGCATGACATGGCTGTCGAAGGCTTGTCTGGGGGAGAGAAAACAGCAATAGCGTTAGCGTATCGCCTCGCGTTGAACAGAGTCGTCAATGATATCATCACGACTATTAAGACCAAAGATATCATTATTCTTGACGAGCCTACCGACGGGTTTAGCACTGAGCAGCTTGATCTTCTTCGCGATGTCCTTCTCCAGCTTGGAACACGCCAGACCATCATTGTGTCCCATGAAACCAAAATGGAAGGCTTTGTTGATCACGTTATTCGGCTGCAAAAGGAAGAGCATGTGACAAAAGTTTTGAACAGGGAGATCATCCCATCCACCTAATCCCATCCCCCTAACATTTTCATGGAGAAATGAAGCAAAACTGCCCATTCCTTTTTCATTATACAGTAGCACAATATTTATATAGTTGCGTTAGCCTTCTTTTACGGTGGTGAAAACCATCAATCAACCTGCCTGCTCTGCATTTAGTACACGTTCTCCTCTCTTCTCTCTTATTATTATCCTTTTTGCGGTGTTACTTCTGGTTCCCTTTGCTTCTGCCAACACGGTTATAGTAAAAGCAAAACCGGAAAGGAACGTCGTTAAAGTTGATGAATGGGCATCCTTTTACGTTACCATCTTTAATAACCAGTCTATTCATGACATTTTTCACATATCTGTTGAACAAGAAGGTGTTGAATGGAGCATGGTTACCAGCCCACCAGAGTATGGATTAACAGGGATTCGTATTAAAAGCGATGAATACGAAACCATGCGGGTCTTCCTGAAAGACCTTCATCTTCCCAGAGATGCGGCAAGGCCGCGCACGATAAATCTTATAGCAGAATCTGCTTATCTTCAGCGCAAGGGAGTTGCTGAATTGCAGGTGTACCTCCTCCCTATTGAGGCGTACGAAAAAAACATTTCTGTTCTTCCCTATTTTCCGCCCTCCATTCATCCAAAAGAGCAGCAGATGCTCCAAGTTGACATTGTGAATCGAAATGCCCGACAGTATAACCAATTAGAAGTCACCCTCGATTCTGTTCCAGTCCAGAAGGCCAAGCTTGGTGTTGATTTCCAGCTTGGAGACATGGTGGTTGTGGACGATGAGCATATCAAGCTCATTTCAACCTCTTCTATTGTTGACCTTAAGCCAAATGAGACGAAGGCAATCAAGTTTGGGCTAGGCCTTCCCAAAACAGTTGAGCCACTTCAAACAACACTCACGCTTACCATAAAAGATGGGAATGACACCCTCTACCAGCAGTCATTTCCACTTGCTATTGACGCGTATAGTGTTCCGTTCTCTGCAGAGTTATCCTCCTCGAAAACAGTATTCCTTAAAACAACAGATGCCATTACTGTTACAAACCAGCAAAATATTCGGGAAACCCAGCAGGTGGTTATTCCAAGCAGCTTCTGGAAGCGGCTCTTTACTGAAACAGAGCCATTGTCTGAGGTAAAGAAGATTAATGGACAGTACAATCATATTTTCTCTGTCGATCTTTCACCTGGAGAAGTAACCACTATTGTCGTTGTCAGAAACTATCGCATCGTCCTTTACGGAATCATCTTTGCCGGCCTTATTGTTTTTCTGTACTTCATGTTTCGTTCTCCTATTGATGTCCGAAAGCATGCTGAAAAAATCCAGCTTCAAGAAGGCGGTATTGTCGAGCTTCGTGTGGTCATGACCGTGAAAAACAGGAGCCACCACCGATACGATGATGTGCAGATCCTTGAAAAAATCCCGGCGTTAATCAAGTTTGACAAAGATCATGCGGGAGATACGCTTGCTCCATCAAAGATTGTGAAAACGCATCATGGCGAGGTTGTGTACTGGTCCTTTGACCTTGAGGCTCAAGAGGAGCGCATTATCCCCTACCATATTAAGAGCAAGCTGAGCATTCTTGGTGACTTTACCATCCCCCCATCAGTGCTCTTATTTATGTTGAATGGGCATAAAATTCGAGTGAAATCAAATAGGCTCGATATTAGCAGTAGCACAAAGATTGAGTAGTTTGCGATTGGGCAGTTTGCCTTAGAAGAGTGCTTAAGAAGAGTGTTTAGTCTAGTTTTGCCCGCAATGCCTTTACCATGCTCGTCTCTTCTGGATCAATTCCGGTTTCTATTGCAAGATAATATGCAACGTATTCTCCAAGGAGAAAGGCTGAGAAGATTCTCGCAAGGCGATTCTCACCAGTGAGCCGTAATTCAAGCGTGTGGATGTTCTTTTCACTGAGCAGCACTCGTGTTGCTTCCATCCTCTTTTGAATCTCTGGAGAATCATTGGCATCAGTGATAAACAGGCAGAAGTATGGGTGTTTAGCAGCAGCAAAGCTGTTGATCTCATGATGGTTCATCTCTGGCATGGTGTTCCAGAAGGCGTGCATTTTTGCTGTTTCATTCAGCAGGATCTTCCATGCTTTTGCCACACAATACATCGGCTGGGAGGAATACAACAAAGGAATGGTGCCAGGAAGTTTCTTTGCAATTTCTCTTGCCTTTTCTTTATGGTCTTGGCGCAACGTCCGGATCATGGTGAGCATGTCTTTTGTTGCTGGAATCAGCCTTGAGTTTTGCAGCACGTTCAGGATTGGAAGCGCTAAAAAACCCATGGCATCCCGTTGATTCATCCCTCGTGGAACTTCGATAAGAGGCACCTGGTCACGAAATGCCATCTCTTTAAGGTCTCCACCACTGGTGATAACCAGAATTTTTGCGTTCTTTTTTCTTGCCTGGCGATACATCGCAATGGTTTCATCTGTATTTCCAGAATAGGAAGCAACGACGACAACGGTATTTTTGTTTACCCAGCCAGGAAGATGATAAGTCTGGTTGATGAAGAATGGGATAGTATGCTGAAGGTAGCAGCTAAGCATGTCACCAACAAGTGCACTTCCGCCAACACCCGCGATGACAATCGCATTCACCGGCGGTTGAATGATGATCTTGGTTCCAAGCTGCATTGCCTGTTCGCACTGCCGGTAAAAGAAATCAAGAATACCAAGGGTGTATGACGGCTTGTTTCCCCCAACCATACTCTGAGGGAAACAAACATGCTATATAAAGATTCTTCTCCATCACCGTCGTCCATTAGTGAAGAAATAGCTTTCTGCAAAGCCTGAACAAAGCCTAAAAAACCCCCTTCTGTCTACCTTGTCTCTCTCATCATCACTTCTCATTTCAAAAGCCAAAAGAAAAATACTTTTCTAGCTTCATGATTCAAACTCGAGATGGCTCATCATCTCCAGCCGAAAGTCCAATTCCTCCTTACTATAGCCACATTGGCCATACAAGCAGGGTTGAATTGCGGTACTCATCCTTCCCTCCCCCTTCAGCACAGTCTCTATCTCTCGCTAACCATCTAGAACGAACAGAAGTATAAAAGCTTTCCATATATACCATATATATTTTTTAAGGAGTCAATTTATAAACACAAAGCCTTAAGAACATCCTTTTCTTCCAACCCGGATGGTTAACCAGGGGAGAAGAAGGGTATTACCGGGATTTAGCGCAAGAAGCAAAATAATGAACGGCACTCCTTAGAAATTCCTATTAGAAA
>JACOVM010000051.1 GCA_016177345.1 Candidatus Woesearchaeota archaeon
TATGGTAAAGCAACAGGCGGCATTGCTCTGTATTTTTCTTCTCTTAGGCAGCATCTTATCAACAGTTTCTACATCAGCAGCGACAGATGTAGATGGGGGAGAACGGAAAATAGAAGAAGCAGTGACAATAGAACAGACCAAAGAAAGCACTGTACCAAACGAAGATGCTATGAATCTTGATGCAAGAAAGCTCACCAGAGTATCAAGAAGGGCATTTTCTACATCAGTAGCCCCTTCTTCAACTTTATGGGCTCGCGCCCCCCTTGATGGCCCTGAATCTACGAAGCCAGAGCTTGATATCCAGCAGCAAAAGTATAATGACTTATTTACCGGGTCTGCAGTGTACTCCCACCAAATAAAAGTCCCAAGAGGAGTTCACGGTTTAGAGCCAACCATCACTATTTCTTATTCAAGCATGGCAAGAAGTTCTACAAGCATTCTTGGCCCCGGCTGGAGCCTTTCTGCCCCGTCCATCACAAGAGATACCAATTCGACACAGCAGCGAGAAGATGATGACATTTTCTTTCTGCACCTTCCTGAAGCTTCAGCAAAGCTCATTGAAGCTAGCGATGGCTATCATACCGAGCAGGAAAGTTTCTTTCGCATCACCAGAGAAGAGAATGGGTGGATGCTAAAGAAAAAAGATGGGATAACATTCTATTTTGGCTACAATGAAAATGCTGTGCTTAATTCAACGCTTGACCAATACGAAAGTGTATGGTACCTCTCTGAGATGCAAGATGCTTATGGAAACAGTGTTTCTTATGAATATGTAAAGAATCCTGGAACTGATCAAGCAGCATACCTTTCGCGTATCATTTATGGGCTTAGCGAAATTCAATTCGTATATAATCATTCGGCACAGCAAGGATTTGATGGGTTTGTTTATGGCACACGATTAAAAACAACAGCACTGCTTGATAGGGTTGATGTCATTCAAAATAATACGCTTGTTCGGGCATATGATTTTGGCTACACAGGGATAGGATACAAAAAAGTACTGGCAAGCATTACAGAGATAGGAAGTGACAATGAAACAACATTGCCGCCAGCCATGTTTACGTACTATAATGAAACTGGATTGGTTGAAGATACTCGATGGCCTGTTCCAGAAGGTATCCTCTTTGGAGGAAATGACACTGGCATTCGATTCTTTGATGCCAATGAAGATGGCTTTGTTGACATTGCACGAATGAAAGCAGAAGATCATGCCACATATTGGATGAACAATAAGGGAGGGTGGAATGGATCGGAACAAGCACCATTGCCACTCCAGCAAGGATTTGCTGATCTTGACGATACGGATTATGGTGTTCGCTTTCTTGACCTCAATGCTGATGGAATGCTAGATATGTGGCAATCGGTAAAAGCACAAGCAAATGAGGTTAATGTTGTCCTCATAAAAGAAGGAAATTCGTGGAGCCAAGAAACTATGAGCCTCCCTGAAGGGGTTCACTTTGTCGAGAAGGCAATGAAGTGCAATCCATCTTACTGCACCCTCAATCAATTTGACGAAGGACTCCAGTGTGACATGAACGCATGCACCAGAACATGCGCAGTTCCCTCATGTGCCAGCACAGGATCAATAGTTACCGATGAAACCTCACCTGACCCACAATGGGATTATAATGACATGTATGAGGCATCAGATAAGGGGGATTATGGTTATGCATCACCAAACAAGTGCTACATATTTGAATATACCGGAAGCGACGATGAAGACAGCATTGACGACTCTGACTGTTATGATCTTTACACAGATTATAACAGCGGATATGACGAGTATGACATCGATGAGGCTGGATATGAGTTAGACGCTTATGCTGGAATTGGGTTTAAAGGAAGAAATGAACAAAATAGCTGGCTCGCAACAATTCCGGCAACATACGATGCAGCATTCTACAATGGGGATGACATTTCAAACTCAAATTGGAAATATAAGTTTTATACAGCTGTCGACAGGGACGGGACGCCAGATTATGATAATGAGGGGGATTGGGATGGATTTAACTGGCCATTATGCGGTGTTACCCATTCAGTAGCATGCGCTCCAAATTATGAGACGTGCTTAACCTGGGGTGCAACGAATTGTGGCTTTGGATGTGCCGGAGAAGGCACTGCTCCATTTATTATTATGGGAGTGTATAGAGAACGATACAGTGATATCCGAGATGCATTAAAAGATTATAAGCCAAGCAGAGGCACTGTTGAGGGGAATGCCTATTTTGGGCATGGCCATTATCGAGTTATGGAATACGAGCCGGTGACAACATATGTGTATCCAACCTGCACTTCATCAGAAACATGGTCAAAAGATACAGGGGTTCGATTAGTAGACCTTAACAAGGATGGCAGAACAGACCTTCTTCAAGCAACGTCGGATGTACAGAAAGCATGGCTAAACACTGAAGGAGGATGGCAAGAAGCTGATGGCTTCAACCCGCCAATGCGTGCAGCATTTGTTGATAATGCTGGGAGAGATAAGGGAGTAAGGATTGCTGATGTAAATGGGGATGGCTTTCCTGATATCATTAGCGGAGAGCAAAGCAATAGGACAACATGGCTGAATAATGGCAAAGAATGGGAAGAGGATCCTCACTGGGCGATTCCTTATTCTGCAGCGTTCTTAGCCAAAGAGAGGCATACTGGAACTACGTTTACGGATATTGATGCAGACGGGCTTTTAGACCTTGTCAAAGCAGATGAAGAACAAAAGCGTGTTTGGAGAAATACGGGAAAAGGGTGGATTGAGGATGAGGCCATAAATCTACCATTATGGCTTGACTTTAAAAACTCAACAAGCATAATAGCTGATGTGAATGGAGATGGGGCTGAGGATATGCTCACTGCCACTGCAGACAGAAAAGAAACGAGCTTAAACAGGGCAGGAGCATATCTTTTATTACGATCGATTACAAACCAGTTTGGAGGGATAACAACCTTAGGCTATAGCCCTTCAACACAGTTTATTCATACCGGCAGTGATGATATGAATGATCTTCACTTTCCATTATGGGTTGTAACAGAGGTAACGTTAGATAATGGAATGAGTGGCGACCACCAAAATCAGTTCACCTTTGAATATTCCTATACTAATGGGGTGTATGACGCAGCATCACGAGAATTCAGGGGTTTCGGAACTGTCATCGAACAACGGCCTGATGATAGTAAAGTATATCACCATTTTCATCAGGACAAATATAGGAAGGGATTGGAATATCTTACCTCTATTTTTGATCATGAAGAACAGCAACTCCAAGAAACCAAGCAATCATGGGATACAGAAGAGTATGACAATTACGCGATTATAAAGTTAACGGGAATGCTCAATACTGAATATGGAACAGAAAATTCAAGAACGACGGAAATGCAGCTGGATTATGATGGATATGGCAATCCAGAACAAATCCTCAATCTTGGAGACAACACCACTGAAATGGATAATTGGAAAAAAGAAATAGGATATGCTTATAACCTTGATGAATGGATAGTTGACAAGCCAAGCCATTTTGTTTGGCATGACAATGAAGAAACAGTTTTGAGAGAAACATGGTTGTCCTACGATGATTTAGAATATGGCGACCAACCAGAACGGGGAAGCGTAACTCAAATCAAGCAATGGAACAACCAAGGAGATGATTATTTTACCCTGTTTGAGTATGATGAGGGGGGAAACCCAACTGCAACAACGAACGCCAATGGTTATAGAACAGAGTATCTTTATGATGGCTCCAATCGCTTTGTCCACCAAGACGAAAATGCCCTTGGACATATTATTACATTTGATTATGACCAAAGATATGAGCAAATTACTTCTTCAGCAGACCAAAATAGCATAACAATAAGATATCAGTACGACCTGTTTGGAAGAGAAACAAAAGAAGCATTGCCTTACGATTCTCTTGACCAGCCTACAGTCGTTACCTCTTACCATATGAGTGGAACAGCACCATCTTCAGTGACAATAGAAGCTCGTGAAAATTCTGGAACTGATGATGTTTTTACCTCAACTTATTATTATGATGGGTTTGGGAACCTTATTCAAACACAACAAGAAGCAGAAGATGGAAAGGTTATTGTCATGAACTTATTTCATCAATGGGATGGGAAAATACGAAAACAGGAACATCCTTATTTCACTGAAAGCCATAATGCCTACGAAACACCATCGGCTGATACATACGCCACCACATTTGATTACGACCCTCTTGGAAGGCGTACCAAGCAACAAAATGCAGATGGAACGATAAAAACAGTTAGGTATAACGGCAGCAGGATTGTTGTTACTGATGAGAATAATCATACAAAAGAATACATAACCGATGGCTATAATCGGATTGCCAGCGTGATCGAACACAACCAAGGAGAACAATATTTGACCACATACCAATACAATCCTTTCAATAACATCGTCACAATTACAGATAATGAAGAAAACAACATGATTATGGAATATGACAGCTTGGGAAGAGAAATTCGCACTGATGATCTTGATAGGGGTGTTTGGAACTATCGCTATGATGGAGTTGGAAACCTTCTTTGGCTTCGTGATGCTAGGGGAATTGAAAAGAACATGACCTACGATGCCATTAACAGGGCCAAAACAGAACAAACAAGCGATAGAACGATTCGCTACGTCTACGATGACCGGAAGATCGGGCCCTTATCTTCAGCATCAACGCCTTCCGCAAAGACCAAATATTTTTATGACGATCGATATAGGATGACCAAGAAAATATTTTCCTTCCATAATGGGACTGTCCTTTCTGTTGATTATGATTACGATGCAATGGACAGGATTAAGACAGAAGAAAATCCACAAGGAATAGTTGAATATTATTACGGCAGTGATGCCCATCTTGAGAGAATCCCCAATATTATAAGAAACACTGATTACAACTCAGCAGGACAGCTTTCAAAGCGAGAATACAACAATGGAATTGAAACAACGTTCGAGTACAATCCATTGACATTAAGGCTCGCACAGCTTCATAGTTCAGTTCAAGATATTTTGTATGGTTATGATAATGTAGGAAACATCTTCTCCATTGAAGACAACAAAAGAGGTGTTATAAAGGCGATGGGCTATGACGATCTCGATCGATTGATCTATGCCAATGCCGTTCAAGGAAGTGACGTTTTATATGAGTATGATTACAACTATGATTATAGTGGGAATATTCTCCGAGTAGCATCTCCTGAAAGAATTCTTGAATATGAGTATGATGGATACGAAGGAGTGCCAGTTCTTCATAGCCCTGCAAGAATAACCGTGAGCGAAGGGGAAACTGGCTGATAGAACATCCCCGCAACCTTTATAAATTACCTTCCTGCCCCAAGCAGAATGCCTCCGTAGCATAGTAGCTATTGCACCTGACTTGTAGCAGTGGATCGCAATACGCTAAGAGATTGTCGATTGCTGGGAAGCAATCAGGAGGTCGGGGGTGCAACTCCCCCCGGAGGCTTTTTCATTTTTTAAGAAGATATTTAACATAGCCACAGAACAAGCACATAATATCTTGGAA
>JACOVM010000047.1 GCA_016177345.1 Candidatus Woesearchaeota archaeon
ATTCTCAATAGAACCGCTTTGAAAAACCAAGATACGTTATTAAACCAAGGTTTTTCAAAGCTCTCTATAGCAGAATCTCATTAAATCTGTTCATAAATCAATGAGATTTGCTATAACCACTAAAATCGCGCAGGCAAGCTAATGACCGATCCCCTTATCGTTTCCAATATTCGAAAAACGTACAAGAGCGATGGAAAAATCATTGAAGCCCTGAGAGGGATATCTTTCAATGTAAGAAAAGGAGAAATCTTTGGGCTTCTTGGGCCGAATGGGGCAGGAAAAACAACGACGATTAACATTCTTACTGGCCTTCTTTCTGCAGACTCCGGCACTATCAGATTTTTTGGAAAATCCCCATGTGAAGAAACCCAAAACAGGATTAATACTGCAACAGCGTATAACGAGCTGAATGGCCACTTGACTGTTTTTCAGAATCTTTACGTTTACGCGCGATTGTACAATGTTCAGAACCCAAAGGAGAAGGTAAGGGAACTTCTGGCGCGGTTTGGCATTGTTGAGCTTGCCAATATGCGGGTGAATAACCTCTCTACTGGGCAGACTACAAGAGTTAACCTCTGCAAATGCTTTGTGAACGATCCCGACCTTGTTTTTCTTGATGAGGCAACAGCAGGGCTCGATCCCCATATTGCCTCTCTCGTGCGCAAGGAGATCGTAAAGTCAAAAGCAACCATCCTCTTCACTTCCCATATCATGAGCGAGGTAGAAGAGCTGTGCGATCGGATTGCTTTCATCAGCAAGGGAAAGATTTTAAAGATAGCAACCCCTACGGGAATCAAGAAGCTGATCAAGAAAAATACCTTTGTCATCACCTTCTTGTCGCAGCCGAGCGATCCTGCAAAAGCACTTCACGACTTTACGATTATTGCACAACAAAAAAATAGGATCGCTATCGACCTTCACTCATCACAGGATATCCAATCTGTTGTCCATCGCCTTATCACCAAAGGGTTTGAGATACGGGACTTTCACATTAAGCGGCCTACTCTTGATGATATCTTCATTAAAATAGCGAAAGAAGAAGGGATAGAAAAGGAGGAAAAGAAGCCATGACCAGGATTGTGCGCGAGGGCATGAAATGGTATCGCATCAAGGCGATGATGCTCAAGTATTACTACCTTACCATCAACAGCATGGATAGAATCTTTGATGTCTTTTATTGGCCAATGATTGGGCTGATCATCTTTGGGCTGACAACCTTGTACTTGCAAAGCGTGTCTGATGTTCCAGCCCTTGTTGTCTACCTCATTGGTGGGACAATGATCTGGGCGCTTTTTGAGCGTGTCCAGCAGGACATCGGCGTGTTCGTGCTGGAGGACTTCTGGAGCAGGAACATCGCCAACAGCTTTGTCACCCCGATACGGTCTGATGAGATCTTTGTTTCCTTACTCCTCTTTGGCATGATTCGTGCCGTGGCAAGCTTTAGCGTCATGGCAGTTCTTGCCGTGGTAGCGTACCATTTCAATATTTTTCATGGAGGAATAGCCCCGCTTCTTTTCGTGATTCCCCTGTTTTTGTTCGCCTGGGCTATTGGATTATTTGTTACGGGCATGATCTTTCGCTTCGGCACGAGAATTCAGGTTGTGGCGTGGAGCATTACCTATCTTCTCCAGCCATTTGCCGCGGTGTATTATCCATTAGAAACATTGCCATCCTCCATGCAGGCTATCGCCCATCTTTTTCCAGTCATGTACGCCTTTGAAGGGTTTCGCGCAGCATATCAGGGGGTGTTTTCAAACAACATGTTCATCATGGCAATGCTCTTAAGCGTAGGCTATTTTATTATTGGGTATGTGACCTTTGCCACATCTATCAAGAAAGCAAGAGAGACTGGATTTTTGACGAAGTATTAATCAATATCAATTTTGCAAATCATTTTTTCTATTATTCTCCTTCGCTGAGTTGGGAGAATAATAGAACCGATCTCGATTCACCTGTCCAATTTCACTTTTTCCATCAGCTCTTCCACCACACCCTCGCAGAGATAGGTGTAATAATACTGGTCGAAATGGATGACTGATTCATGGGACTGAATGACATCACTAAACTTTTCCTTAATAGTGATGAGGAAGTCTCTCAAGTCTTTTGCGTTGCTAAAAAACATCATCAGCGAGATATCCCATGTTCCGATCTGCTCGAGGAGCGCAAAAAAGCGGTCATCCTCAAAAATATAATTAAAAAATTCAGTTTTTCTCTTGGTGGAGATTCCGCGAAATTTAATCATCGTTGTCGTGTATTGGTAATTAAGGAGATGATAATTCAGCCGAATGATAAACCCCTTGATGATTTTGCTGGCGATAAGCTTTTTGATGCGATAATCAACAGCGTCCTTCGAAAGATTAAGTTTCTCACCGAGGTCGATGAGCGAATATCTTGAATTTTCATGGATCAGCTTTAAGAGAAGAATGTCTTTTTCGTCAAGGTCGACTTGCTCTGCTGCTCTTTTTTGAGGCTCTTTTGGCTCTCTTTTCTGGAGCTCTTTTTCATAAGGGAATCGGACAGCAGCGTATTCATTTGCTTTTTTAATTCCTTTAATAAACCGGGGGCCTTTGTGCGTGAAATTTTTTACTGCAACCACCATGTAATCATTGAGGTATTCTTTGATTGGAGAGATGATACTATCGAGAATGTCCTCGTACTTGTGAAGGTGGATTGTTTCAATCATTAATACCACTTCCCATTTTCCGCCAGTCTCAATCACCCAGTTGATGTGCTTGTTGTTGAGAAAATTATTGATGATCTCCCTCATCTTCGTGTGGGGGATGGCATGAAACTGAAGATATAAACAGTAGCGATAAATTCCAAGAAGGTTTGCATCAATAATGGTGAAGGTATCGGTGATGATGCGCTTTTGCCGCAGCTGTTGATAATGGTAATTAATGACTTCCGGGCTTGTCTGAAGCGCCTTCGCTATTTGAGAGAGTGGAGTTCTGCTGTTGATCGTAAGAATGTTAATGATCTCCTTATCTTTTGCGTCAAGCTTGATGCCGGTTCCTGCTTTTTGCGCAAGAATCTCCGCATGCCTTGGAGTTGCGATGTTAGCTGTTC
>JACOVM010000050.1 GCA_016177345.1 Candidatus Woesearchaeota archaeon
AGTTAATATTGTATCGTGTATATATTGTATCTAATAGTGTATCGTCATGGTCGAACTCGAAGATGTGTATGATAAGGACCCCTCACGTGCGTATGATGAAGGGGGTGAAGAGTATAGGCATGCCCATCGAGAATTTCTTTCTGATATGGAGTTTGAGATTTACGTCGACAAGCTGACTGTTCAGTACCAAGGTGTTTTTCGCTATCCTCTCCTTCTGAAGGCGATTAAGGAGTGGTGCAGGCGAAAGGGATATTATTATGAGGTTTTCTCACAAAAAATGACGTTAGTATCCAATGGTAAAAATGCAAGCTTTACGTTTCACTTTCAGAAAAAGTTTAGCCAGCTTCATGTTTCCTTTCTTATTCTTGACCTTACTATCAAAAACATGACCGATCTTCCTTCTAAAGTCGGGCGGCGTGATGCTTTGTTCAGCAAAGGAGGAGTTATTGCAGTAGTCAATGGCTTTCTAGGAACAAGCATGAAGCATCGCGTAGAGGCTCGTCCAAGAATGGCGTTTATTCGTGGAATTATTGATAGATATATCTATAAGCTTGACCGTCCTATATATCCTGGCACTGTTGTCTCTGACGGTGCAAGCCTTGCAACCGAGATTCGAAGCTTCTGCGGCTTGGAAGACAAAGTTTTTCGAGAGGAACAAGCGCGCCAGAATGAGGAGAAGCAGCCAAAATAATAACTGTGGGTAATTGTATATAACTATATAACGACCGTATGTATATAATCGCTGTATAATAAACTATCTTTAATAAACTATCTTACTAGTTTTTTTAACAGTTTTTAATAGTTATCAATAATATTTATAAATGAACCCCTTCTTCGCTCCTTATCATGCGAGGGTAGCAAAGCCTGGTCAAATGCGCAGGACTTAAGACCATGATGGGGCACTTCCTCTTGTGGAAGTTATCCTGTCCCTTAGTGGGTTCGGGGGTTCGAATCCCCTCCCTCGCATTGCCTATGTTGGAGTTGGGAGTACTTCACTCTTGACTAAACGCTTTCAATTCGTTTGCCTTCGTTGCATAGCGGTAGTGCACTGCCTTGGTAAGGCAGAGGTCGCGGGTTCAAATCCCGTCGAAGGCTTAAAGGTTAGTAGATTATTTTGATTTCTTGAACAATTACCTCACTTATGGTATGGTCTAATTGTATGGCCTATAATGCGTTTAGCTTATTACGAAACAACAGCCCAGTTTTTTTGCGGTGTCAATTTCATTCAAAGAAAAAATTTATAAACTCCATCAGCTCTTTCTATGTAAAAGATGGTGATACAAAGATATTTTTGGAAAATAGTACTATTTTTTTCCCTCTGTATTCTGTCTAGTGCCTTAATAAGTGCGCTCGGGTTTAATGGCACGGTGCTTGACGTTAATGGAAACGTGCTCAATAATTCTCTTATTAATATCACTATTCGAAATTCTGATTTTTCTATCAATGGCTCCAATTCATCGACGTCGAATGCGTCCGGCTGGTTTAATTTTGCTGTTGCTGATGTCGCTAATGCATTCTATGAAGTTCAGCTCACCTGGACAAATACCAGTACTGGCGCAACAGAATGGGTTGGGCAGAACATGCCTCCTCTTCCTTCGATGATGCTGCAGCAGATAGCAGGCACTACATTTTACCTCAGGGAGGCTGGAACAATAAACATTACTGCCATTAATTCGACTGGAGATGCTATTTCTTTTCGCTATCAGATCAAGGATCAGGCGTTAGGGTATCCTATCTCTGAAGAGTTTACAGCTAGTGTTAGTTCTGCCATGGTTGTTGTCCCTCGTGATCGTTCATACTCCCTTATGGTCTATCCTGACCAGAGTATGCCAGTGAGCTTTAACTGGAATAATTTTTCGGCAAGCTCATCATATTCCATCAATAGCCTTTCAAGATACAATGCCACTACTAAGATGCTGAACTACAAGTTTAATACGACGATGAGCTTAGTTCAGGTTTCCGGTTATCTGCACTATCCTGGTGTTGGAGTAAGCCAGTGGAGTGAATTTACTGTTGTCCCTTATCTTCTCGAGCCAGGAAACATGGTTCATGCAGAATATGGCGATCTGCCGTACAACATTAGTGCCATGTTTGGCTATGGTGACGTGTTTAATGCAGCAAATGGGTTTTATAACCTCACCCTTCCATCAACACCTGCTGAGACGTCAGCAATGCTGCTCTTTGTCACTGCAAGAAATGGCAGTACGTATTATGGTGGTTTTAGAAATATCAGTAATCTTGGCAATGGCTTAACTAATTTTAATTTTACCTCGATGGCAGTATTGCTTGGCAGTTCAGCAAATATATCCATGGATACAGTAACTGGCGGGAGCGTAAACATCCCTACATTAAAGCAGACGTTCAATATTAAAAATTCCAGTAATGCTTTTATGGATGACATTAATGCTCATATTGAAGTTACTCTTGACTATTCCTCTCTTCAGGCTCAGGAATTTACCTGGATGCTTGATATCCAGCAGGGCAGCAATTCAGTCTTCTCTGTTCCTCTTCTAGGCTCAACTGGTGTAAAGGAGATTAATGTGTTTGCCAGTGGTGGCAGTGGAGACATCGCTCCAAAGCGGAAGTCATACACCTTATCCCAATTACAAACTTCTCAGAATATAACTCTAGAATCGTTTGCGCCAGAAGATATTGATGGGGGACAGCTCAGCGGGCTTCGAGTTGCTTTGTTGAAATCAAGCTCTGCTTGTGACGTACCAAATCCAGCAGCGGAATGTTATGTTGGAAGTAATGAAGGTGGCCAGGCATTTGGCGAGGCAGGTGGATTTGACCCTATGCGGGCTGTCCTTGGCGGCGGAAAACTAAGTTTCAGAATGGGTTTATTGTCATCGGGAATCATTGTTCACTACGTTAATGTTGACATGCTCGCTTCTGGCCCTCCAGATGCCTTATTTGATGATTCTGTAACATCTGATTCATCGAATGGATTCGATGCAGCCATGCGATTTGGCTCCAATGGCCCGACGATTTATGATTATGTGCTAGTTTCCATGCCGTATACAGAAACTGCGGGGTCTGGATTAAACGACTCAAGCCCCGTCAATATATCTATTCCGGTCTTGTATGATGATGACTGGAATGTTATTTGGAATACGAGTATGAATGGCACGAATGCTGCTGTCTTGGGAAGTAATTATTCTCACTACGCTGCACGCCAGAGTGAGTGGGCATATCTCCTTAACTCGACAGAATGTAGTACGAATCAAAGCCTTCTCAGCATAACAACTCCATGTTATCTTGACACAACGAATAATCGCGTCTGGATCAGGCTGCCTCATTTCTCTGGCGCCGGCCCAAGCGTGAGCGGCACTACAGTTCCTGCTGCTGCATCACCATCTCCAAGCCCTTCTGGTGGGGGCGGTGGTGGGGGCGGCGGGGGATCTAGTAAGAAGCGAAGCAATGCTGTGGTAACCCCTTCAGTTCAACAATCACCTTCAGTATCAATACCCTCTAATCCCCCCGCATATGAGGTGTCATCTGCTGAGGAATCACGGCCGCTTGACTCGTCAAGTGGAACGAGTGCAGTTGATAGTAATGCTGATGTTCAACAAGCTGGAAGCGAAGCAGATTCTTTGAATGAAGAAAGCACTCTCGAAGCAATCACGGGCATGGCAACTATCAATGATGGCGGGGAATTAAAGCTGAAGCCAGCGTGGGTATTAGGATTCCTCTTGCTTGGCTTTGTTGTGCTTGCGGGCTCTATTCTCTGGGCGCGCAGAAGATAAATGTTTTTTTTGATCTGCACCTTTTCGTTTTCTCAATATTTTTTCATTTTCATTCCTTTTCATCTTTTTAATAGGCTTCAAACCACAACTACACAACTATATAC